>JBCDEN010000645.1:0-2840 GCA_039179715.1 Pseudomonadota bacterium | reverse complement strand
GGGGCGATCCGCTCCGGCGAGCGCGCAGCCGAGGAGGTGCTGGCCGCGCATCGCGATGGGGCAATCGGCCTGGACAGCCCAGATGCCATTGACGGCGCAGAGGCATGGGACGTCCGGCCCGCTGTGGAGCACGCCGCCATGACACCGTGAGCAGGTGTCGCCCGCCAGTCCGCCTGGAGCGATGATTAGTCGGCGGTCACGGGCCCCGATTTTGCCGCCTGCGCCGCAAGGGTCATCCGGTCCAGGGTTCCTTGCATAAAGGGCTGCAACGCGTTGTCTCGTGTCCGCCGCACGAGGATCCGTGCCAGGGCATGTTTCGGGGCGAGATCGCCAAGGAATACCCGACCATGCAGAAGGAATTCGAAAAGCAGAACCAGGTGTATCTGGCCACCGGTGTCGTGCTGGATACCTACCAGGTGTTCTCCAAGGAACCGATCAACGGCATTTCCGACCTTGAAGGCAAGAAGGTCGCCGGTGCCGGAATGAACCTGAGATACCTCGAAGGCATTGACGGTGCCGCCGGTGTCCGCGGCGGTCTGACCGATTTCTACAACATGCTGCAGACCGGTCTGGTCGACAAGGCGATGCTGTGGCCGGAAGCTGCCAGTACCTTCAAGATCGCCGAAGTGGCGCCCTACATGCTGAAAGCCGATCTCGGGGCGGTGAATTCCAAGACGATCACCGTGAACAAGGACTATTGGGACGGGCTGCCCGATGAAGTGAAGAAGGTCCTGCAGGAGGTTGCCGTCGAATACCGCGATCATGTGGCAGGCATCGCGATGGACCGGGCCCAGGCCAGCCGGGACAAGTATGTGGAAGCCGGTGGCACCATCGTTGAAATGGATACGGCAGAACGCGAAGCCTGGGCGGCCGCGATCCCGAACCTTGCCGTGGAATGGGCTGCTGACCTTGATTCAAAGGGTGAGCCGGGCAGCGACATGCTGAAGGCCTACATGACGAAACTGCAGGATGCGGGCTTCACGCCGACCCGTGACTGGTCCGCGGAACTTTCGCAGTAAAGCAGCGGCAACAAGGGAGAGCGCCGGGATGCTGCGACTGATCCGTACTGGCGTTCGCGCCCTTTCAAACCTTGCCAGCTGGGTTGCCATGGGTGCCAACGCAGTTGGCACCCTCATCGTGCTCGGCCTCGTCCTGATCGTGAATTACGACGTGGTCGCGCGCGGTCTCTTCAACGCTCCCTTCCGGGGGGCGTATGAAGTGGTCCAGTTCTCCATGGTCCTCATCGTCTTCCTTCAACTTCCCGACGTGGTGCGGATGAACCGTTTGACGCGCTCCGACGGGTTTCTGACAATCCTGTCGACAACGCGGCCCCGGTCAGCGGGAACGATCAGGCGCACGATCAATTTCGTCTCGGGCGTGTTCATGCTGCTCGTGGCCTATGCGATCTGGCCGGAATTCGTTGAAATGTATGAAACAAAGGACTTTTTCGGTGTTCCGGGTATCTTCACCGCGCCCTGGTGGCCGATCAAGCTGGCGATCTTTCTGAGCGCGAGCCTGTGCACGATCCTGTTTTTCATCAAGGTCCTCATGCCGGACGCCGCAGCTCAGGCCGTCCGCCTTAACGAACATCCCGAGGAAAACGCGTGACACCTTTTGAAATCGGCATCCTGTCCGTCATTGCGATTGTCGTTCTCGTTTATGTCGGCGTCTATATCCCGATCGCGCTGGGACTGGTCTCGTTCGTCTCGATCATCCTGATGCGGGACAATTTCGATCTGGCGATCAACCTCCTGAAGATCGCGATCGGCGACAGCGTGATGGAATACACGTTTGCGACCGTGCCGCTGTTCACTTTCATGGGGCTGATCGTCTCCAAGGCGGGCCTGGGTGCGGATATCTACACCGTGATGAATTCCGGCTTTCGCAAGGTCAAGGGTGGCATCGGCATGGCCACCGTCGGAGCCAATGCCGTCTTTGCCGCCGTGACCGGGTCTTCCATCGCGTCTGCATCGGTTTTCGCAAAGGTCTCCGTGCCGCAGATGCTGGCCTTCGACTACAATCCGCGCTTCGCGGTTGGCGTCGTTGCCGGGTCATCCGTTCTCGGCATGATCATTCCACCCTCCGCGATGCTGATCATCTATTCCTTTGTCGCCGAGCAGAGCGTCGGCGACATGTTCCTGGCAGGCGTGGTGCCGGGCCTGCTGCTTGCCGCTGCCTATGTGATCGCGATTTTCCTCATGGGACGGGTTACGCCGAAATATGTCGGCGGCCGCCCGGCGGAAGAAACCGAGTGGATGTCCCCGCTGGAAATCGCGGACAAGACCCTTCCGACGCTGATCCTGATCGTGGCGGTCCTGGGTGGTATCTATACCGGCTGGCTGACGCCGGTCGAGGCCGGGGCGACCGGCTCGCTGCTCGGGCTGATCATTGCCGCCTTCCGCAAGAAGCTGACCCTGAAGACGCTCTGGCATGCGCTTCTGGAGACAGGGCATATCACCGCGTCGATCCTGTTCCTGATCACGGCGGCCTCGATCTACAGCCGCATGCTCGGGCTCGCCGGCCTGCCGAACGAACTCGGCGACCTTCTGACCGACACGCAGCTGACCTTCTTCTGGATCATGGTCATTTACGTGGCGATGATGATCTTTCTCGGAACGATCCTCGACACGGCCTCCATCATCCTGATCGTAGTGCCGCTGTTCCTGCCGCTGGTCGAACCGATGGGCCTGTCCCTGGTGTGGTTCGGCATCATCACCGTTGTCGGAGCGGAAATCGGCCTGTTGACGCCGCCGCTCGGCATTTCCTGTTTCGTCATAAAGGCCACGCTGAACGATCCGCGCATTTCGCTGAAGGATGTTTTTGTCGGGGCTTTCCCGTTT
>JBCDEN010000568.1:0-3298 GCA_039179715.1 Pseudomonadota bacterium | reverse complement strand
GCTCCATCGTGTTCCGGCTTGAGGACATTCAGGTGCCTGCGCAGTTTTCGCAGGTCGCATCGGACATCCTGGCTCAGAAATATTTCCGCAAGGCCGGTGTCCCGGCGAAACTGAAGCCGGTCGAGGAAAACACGGTTCCGTCCTGGCTGTGGCGTCACGAGGCCGATGAGGACGCCCTGGGCGACCTTGCCGAGGACGCGCGTTACGGATCGGAAATCGATGGCAGGCAGGTGTTCGATCGGCTTGCCGGTACCTGGACCTACTGGGGCTGGAAGGGCGGCTATTTCGATCAGGAAACGGATGCCCGGGCATTCTACGACGAACTGCGTTTCATGCTGGCGACCCAGAAGGTCGCACCGAACTCCCCGCAGTGGTTCAACACCGGCTTGCATTGGGCATATGGCATCGACGGGCCGAGCCAGGGCCACTTTTATGTCGACTTCCAGTCCGGCAAGCTGACCAAGTCGAAAACCGCCTACGAGCACCCGCAACCGCATGCCTGCTTCATCCAGTCCGTGCAGGACGATCTGGTGAATGACGGCGGCATCATGGACCTGTGGGTCCGCGAAGCGCGTCTCTTCAAGTATGGCTCCGGCACCGGTTCCAACTTTTCGTTTGTCCGCTCGGAAGGCGAAAGGCTTTCGGGCGGCGGCAAGTCCTCCGGCCTGATGAGCTTCCTGAAGATCGGCGACCGGGCAGCGGGCGCCATCAAGTCCGGCGGCACGACACGCCGTGCGGCCAAGATGGTCGTGGTCGATGTCGATCACCCCGACATCGAGGAATACGTCAACTGGAAGGTCAAGGAAGAGCAGAAGGTGGCGGCGCTCGTCACCGGTTCCAAGATCTGCCAGAAGCATCTGTCCGCAATCATGCGCGCCTGCGTCAATTGCGAGGCGGACAATGGCGACTGTTTCGACCCGGCCAAGAACCCGGCCCTGAAACGCGAGATCCGCGCCGCCAAGAAGATGATGGTGCCGGAAAACTACATCCAGCGCGTCATCCAGTTTGCCCGGCAGGGTTTCACCAAGGTCGAGTTCCCGACCTACAACACCGACTGGGACTCCGAGGCCTACCTGACGGTTGCCGGCCAGAACTCCAACAACTCCGTGCGCGTGACGGACGGCTTCCTGGCCGCCGTCGTCGACGATGGCGAATGGGACCTGACCGCCCGCCGCACCGGTGAAACGCTGAAGACGGTCAAGGCGAAGGAACTCTGGGAACAGATCGGGTATGCCGCATGGGCGTCTGCCGATCCGGGCCTGCAGTACCACACCACGATCAACGACTGGCACACCTGTCTTGCGGATGGCGAGATCCGGGCTTCCAACCCTTGTTCCGAATACATGTTCCTGGACGACACCGCCTGTAACCTGGCGTCGCTGAACCTGATGCAGTTCCGCAATGCGGACCGGTCCTTTGCCATCGACAACTACGAGCACGCCGTCCGCCTGTGGACGATCGTTCTCGAAGTCTCCGTCCTGATGGCGCAGTTTCCCTCGAAGGAAATTGCGGAACTTTCCTACAAGTTCCGCACGCTCGGCCTCGGCTACGCCAATATCGGCGGCCTGCTGATGACCTCCGGCATCTCCTACGATTCCGACGAAGGCCGCGCGCTGTGTGGCGCCCTGACCGCCGTCATGACGGGTGTTGCCTATGCAACGTCCGCGGAAATGGCCGGGGAACTGGGCTCCTTCCCGGGCTACAAGAAAAACGCCAAGCACATGCTGAAGGTGATCCGCAATCACCGCCGCGCCGCCCATGGCGAGGCCGGCGGCTATGAGGGCCTTAACACGGCGCCCGTCCCCCTTGACCATGCCAACTGCCCGGACAAGGAAATCATCGAGCGAGCCCGGAAAGCTTGGGATCACGCCCTGGAACTCGGCGAAAAGAACGGCTACCGCAACGCGCAGTCGACCGTGATCGCGCCGACCGGCACCATCGGCCTTGTCATGGACTGCGACACGACCGGGATCGAGCCCGACTTCGCTCTGGTCAAGTTCAAGAAGCTCGCCGGTGGCGGCTACTTCAAGATCATCAACCGCGCCGTCCCCGAAGCCCTGCGCGTGCTCGGCTATTCTGAAAGCGAGATCGGGGAAATCGAAGCCTATGCCGTCGGGCACGGCTCGATCGACCAGGCACCTGGCATAAATCCGGCAAGCCTCTCGGCGAAAGGCTTCACGGAAGAAAGTCTCGGCAAGCTCAAGGACGGCATGAAGTCAGCCTTCGACATCAAGTTCGTATTCAACCGCTGGACCCTCGGCGATGACCAGCTGAAAACGCTCGGTGTCTCCGACGAACAGCTGGAAGATACCGAATTCGATCTCCTCACCTTCCTCGGCTATTCCAAGGCCGACATCGAGGCGGCGAACACGCATGTGTGCGGTGCCATGACGCTGGAAGGCGCTCCGTTCCTGAAGGAAGAGCATTATCCGGTCTTCGACTGCGCCAACCCGTGCGGCCGCATCGGCAAGCGTTTCCTGTCTGTTGAAAGCCACATCCGCATGATGGCGGCAGCCCAGCCTTTCATCTCCGGCGCGATCTCCAAGACGATCAACATGCCGAACGATGCGACGGTCGAGGACTGCAAGGATGCCTACATGCTCTCCTGGAAGCTCGCCCTGAAAGCGAACGCGCTCTATCGCGACGGCTCCAAGCTGTCGCAGCCGCTGAACGCGCAGCTTCTGGCCGACGACGACGAAGACCTGGACGAGGCAATCGAGGACATTGCTGCCAAGCCGCAAGCCGCCAAGGCCGAGGTCGTGGCGGAGCGGATCGTCGAGCGCATTGTAGAGCGGGTGGTCCGCGAACAGGAAAAACTGCCGGCACGGCGCAAGGGCTACACCCAGAAGGCCAAGATCGGCGGACACACCGTGTTCCTGCGCACCGGCGAATACCACGACGGCCGCCTCGGCGAGATCTTCCTGGACATGAACAAGGAAGGCTCCGCCCTGCGCGCCTTCATCAACAACTTCGCCATCTCCGTCTCGCTCGGCCTGCAATATGGTGTGCCGCTCGAGGAATATGTCGACGCGTTCACCTTCACCAAGTTCGAGCCGGCCGGTATGGTCCAGGGCAACGACGCCATCAAGAATGCAACGTCGATCCTCGACTACGTGTTCCGCGAGCTCGCCGTGTCCTATCTCGGCCGTCACGACCTTGCCCACGTTCCGCCGGAAGTGTTCGGCAGCACCGGTGAAGGCACGTCTTCCGGGGAAGACCGCGGCCAGGGTGGGCAGATTGTCTCCCATGGTCTTGTTCGCGGCCAGACCGAGCGTTTCCGCCTGGTCTCCAGCGCCGG
>JBCDEN010000399.1:0-4603 GCA_039179715.1 Pseudomonadota bacterium | reverse complement strand
GGTGCCCCATCGCGTGAGATTGCCGGAAAGCGGGTGCTGCCAAAGCCGGGCAACAAGCGCGCGCAGCAGCAGTTGCTGCGCCAGGCTCATGCGCGGGTCCGGCGGCATTTCAAAACCCCGGAATTCGACAAGGCCGAGGCGGCCTGTCGGGCCATCAGGGGAATAGAGCTTGTCGATGCAGATTTCAGCCCGGTGGGTGTTGCCGGTGACATCAACCAAAAGGTTGCGTAGCAAGCGGTCGAGCAGCCACGGGAACGGCGCGTTCCCTTCGCCCGGGCGATGGATCTGGGAGAGGGCGACCTCCAGTTCGTAGAGGCCGTCGTGCCGGGCTTCGTCAACACGCGGGGCCTGGGAGGTCGGCCCGATGAAGAGGCCGGAAAAGAGATAGGAGAGGCTCGGATGGCGCTGCCAGTGGAGAACAAGGCTTCTGAGCAGGTCGGGGCGGCGGAGGAAGGGGCTGTCGAGCGGGGTCGCGCCGCCGATGACCACGTGGTTGCCGCCACCGGTTCCGGTATGCTTGCCGTCGATCATGAACTTGTCGGCGCCAAGGCGGCTCTGCCGCGCTTCCTCATAGACGCCCTCGGTGATTTGAACGCATTCCTGCCAGTTGGTTGCCGGATGAATGTTGACTTCGATGACACCGGGGTCCGGCGCAACCCGGATGACATTCATGCGCGGATCGGGCGGCGGCGGATAGCCTTCGATATGGACGGGCAGGTTCATGTCCGCAGCCGCCGCCTCGGCAACGGCAATCAGTTCCAGATAATCCTCGAGGCGCTCGACCGGCGGCATGAAAACGCAAAGCCGTCCGTCACGGGGTTCGACGGAGAGGGCCGTTCGGACCAGCGCATCTCCAAGCTCACCGCCCTGTTGACCCTGTTGACCCTGTTGACCCTGTTCACGTCTGTCCTGGGTTTGTCCGCCGGACGTGAAGTGAGCGACCTCCTGGCGTCTTTCCGAACGCGGTTCGACGTCAAAATCCGGAAGCGGATCCCGGGGGACAGTCGGATCGGCGACATTGGTATATGGATATTGCGCAGGCGTGACGTAGGGCAGGGATTCCAAAGGCAGGCGATAGCCGGCCGGGCTGTCGCCGGGCACCAGGAACAGGGCATCGCGGCGCAGCTTCCAATGCTCCGACTGCCAGCGTTTTTCTGTCGATTTTGATTGCCAGCGCTGTATCGGCAAGATGTAGCCGGCCGGCTTCGTCAGACCACGGTCGAACACGCGGGCAATCCGGTGCCTTGCTTCGGCGTCTTCCAGCTTCGAATTGTCCGGCGTGACGTTCTCGGGAAGGTTGCCTTCCTTGATCAGCCAGACCGACGGATCTTCGTATGCGGGCACGACAAAGTCCGCATCAAGTTCCAGGCGATCGGCAATCTCCTTCAGAAGCGCTTCCGCCCGCCCGGCATCGGCGCCAGTGTCCGAGCCTTCAGCTGCTATCAGCCCCGGATCGCGCCAGATCGGCTTTTCGTCGTGGCGCCAATAGAGCGAGAACGTCCAGCGTGGCAGCGTCTCGCCGGGATACCACTTGCCCTGCCCGTAGTGCAGGAAACCGCCTGGCGCGAAGCGCGTCCTGAGGCGGCGGATCAGGGTGTCGGCGAGATCCCGTTTCGTCGGGCCGACCGCATCGGTGTTCCACTCGTCAGCTTCGAAGTCGTCAATGGAGACGAATGTGGGTTCGCCGCCCATGGTCAGACGGATATCTTCCTGTTTCAGGATGCGGTCGACATCTTCTCCGAGGCGGTTCAGATCCGTCCAGGCCTCTTCCGAAAACGGCTTGGTGATGCGCGGGTGTTCCGCGATCCTGGAAACCTTCATGTCGAAGGAGAAATCGACCTCGGCCGCGCTCGCCATTCCGACGATCGGGGCCGCGTTGCTGTAATGCGGTGTCGCCGCCAGCGGAATGTGGCTTTCGCCGGTCAGGAGCCCGGAGGTCGGGTCGAGCCCGATCCAGCCAGCGCCGGGAAGATAGACTTCCGCCCAGGCATGCAGATCGGTGAAATCATGGTCCGTGCCCGATGGTCCGTCGAGCGCTTCCAGGTCCGGTTTCAGCTGGATCAGGTAGCCCGACACGAAGCGCGCGGCAAAGCCGAGATGTCTCAGGGCCTGAACGAGCAACCAGCTTGAATCGCGGCACGACCCGGTTCCGCGCTCGAAGGTTTCTTCCGGTGTCTGCACACCCGGTTCCATGCGGATGACGTAACCGACTTCCCTTGAAACATGCGCGTTCAGCGCGACGATGAAATCGATGGTCTTCTGCTTTTCCCGCGGGACAGCGTCCAGGAACTGTTTCAGGTGCGGTCCGGGCGTTTCGACGCGCCGGTAGATCTGGAGGTCTTCGCGCAGCTCCTCCGGGTAGTCGAACGGCCAGTACTCGGCGGTCTCTTCCACGAAGAAATCGAAGGGATTATAGACGGACATGTCCGCAGTGAGGTCGACTTCGATCTTGAATTCGCGCACCGGCTCGGAAAAGACGAACCGGGCCAGCCAGTTGCCGTAAGGGTCTTGCTGATGATTGACGAAGTGTCCGCCAGGGGCAACCTTCAACGAGTGGGACAAGACGCGTGTGCGGCTGTGCGGAGCCGGCCTCAACCGGATGATCTGCGGCCCGAGCGTAACCGGCCGGTCGTAGCGGTAATGCGTGAGATGATAGATACTTGCTCTTATGGACATCAGATGACCCTGATCACCTTTGGCTGGTAAAACGGGTTTCAGCGTTTCACACTTTGACGCACCGCACCACGTGTTTCTTTTCCGAAAAGGACATGGGGTCGTGATGGCATGTTTGGATCGGGAAAACCCGATACCCTTTCGTGACGGGTCTCTTGCCGTTATGAATTCTCCGTCCGGGTCAGGTGTTTGGTCAAGCGACAGCGTCTGGCCGGCTGGTCCGAAACTTTTCTTTCGCGGTCTTGAGTGAGACGTCCCGATGAGCGAACAAAACAAACCGAACAAGGCCTACAATCCGGCGGATGACGGCGCGGAAATGAAGTTTTCCGACAAGATGTCCTATGGTGACTACCTTGGCCTTTCGAAAATTCTGACGGCACAAAAAGCGCTTTCCGATGCGCCCGACGAGCTGCTGTTCATCATTCAGCATCAGACCTCGGAACTGTGGATGAAACTCATGCTGCATGAACTTTATGCAGCGCGCGATGCGATCGAACATGACCGGATGCCGGAGGCCATGAAGCTGCTCGCCAGGGTGAGCCGGATCATGGAGCAGCTCAACTCGGCGTGGGATGTGCTGCGCACCATGACGCCGAGCGACTACACCCGTTTCAGGGATGCGCTGGGCCAGTCATCCGGTTTCCAGTCACTCCAATACAGGCTGATCGAATATGTTCTGGGAAACCGCAATATGTCGATGACAAAGCCGCATGATCACGACCCGGTCGGCATCGCGCTGCTTGAGAGCGAACTGGAGAAACCGACGCTCTATCAGGTCGTTTTGAAATTCGCCTGCAGGCAAGGGTTTTCACTGCCGGACGCATGCATCTCGTCGCCCTCGTCCGCTCCGCATACCGCCGTCGGTGCGGTCGAGGACCTGTGGCATGCCGTTTACGAGGATCCGTCCCGGTACTGGGCGCTTTACGAGGTCGGTGAGAAACTGGTCGATCTGGAAGACTATTTCCGGCGCTGGCGCTTCAATCACGTGACCACGGTGGAACGGGTCATCGGCTTCAAACGCGGAACGGGAGGGACCGGTGGTGTCTCCTATCTCAAACGCATGCTCGAAGTCGAACTCTTTCCCGAACTCTGGCACGTCAGGACCGTGCTCTGACCGCCCGTCATTCGAGTGCATCACTTCGCGGGTGACCGGCACGCCGCAGGCCTGGCCCGGGGCCTCCAATCAAGTCGATGATTTGCGCCTGGCGGAGTTTCAAACAGCATGCCGCGTTGCGAAATTAACTTTCCTTTTTTCGTTTGCACTGCAAAATGAAGCTCGAATGAAGCCAATTCGATGCTGAATCGAAAGAAGCGAAATCGAAATTTGCGCTATGTGAAATGTCAAATTTGTGCCACACTGCATCGGTCGGCATCCAAAAAATGCTGCTTGAGCGGGTTAGAAGTTTAAGACTTCGATTAAAAAAATTCATTATTTTCAGTATCTTATTTTTTTACGAACCCGAAAAAAATACCTACTAAATATTTAGTTTGACATCATGGCAACGGTGTGACCAAGTATGTTCAGCCGGTTACAAACGGCTTTCATACTCACATGGGAGGAGATGAAGATGCGCAAGTATCTACTCTCCGCAGTTGCAGCTGGTGCTGTACTTGCGGGAGCGGGATCTGCTTATGCCGATGAAGCAGCGGCACAGAAGTGGATCGACCAGGAATTCCAGCCGTCCGTTCTGACCAAGGACGAGCAGCTTGCCGAGATGCAGTGGTTCATCAAGGCGGCCGAACCGTTCAACGGCATGGAAATCAACGTGCTGTCCGAAGGTATTCCGACACACTCTTACGAGTCGGAAGTTCTCGCGAAGGCATTCGAGGAAATCACCGGCATCAAGGTCAATCACCAGATCCTTGGTGAGGGTGAGGTCGTTCAGGCCGTCCAGACCCAGATGCAGACAGGCCGGAACCTCTATGACGC
>JBCDEN010000818.1:0-1859 GCA_039179715.1 Pseudomonadota bacterium | reverse complement strand
GGTGCCTATGGCTTCATCGGGGCCGCTTGTGCGAACGCGTTGCTACGCCAGGGCTTTTCCGTGACGGGTATTGGCCGCTCGCGGCAGGCGGCGGCGAAAATGCCGCCCGGTATCGACTGGGTTTTCAGGGACATTGCCGAGGTTTCCGCGAGCGAGTGGAAGAGCCTCTTGCACGGCGCGGATGTCGTCGTCAATGCATCGGGTGCCCTGCAGGATGGTGCACGCGACAATCTGACCGCCATCCACGAAACGGCAATTGCGAACATGTGTGAGGCTTTGGCCGGCACCGGGAAAAGGTTTGTCCAGATCTCGGCCGCCGGTGTATCCGAAAACGCCCCCACCGACTTTTTCCGAAGCAAGGCGCGGGGCGACGCGCTCCTCATGGCGTCCGGCATCGACTGGATTGTCCTGCGGCCGGTCCTGGTCGTCGGTGCGCAGGCCTATGGCGGCACCGCCTTGCTGCGGGCCTCAGCAGCCCTTCCGCTTGTTCAGACCATGATTGCCCCGCAAGCGATGATCAGAACCGTTGGCGTCGAGGATCTGGCTTTGGCCGTCGCCGAGGCCGCCGGTGGCAGGCTCGGCAGCCGGTTTGTCGCCGACATCACCGAGGACGGCGAGCAGACTTTCGCGGAGCTGACGCAGACCTTTCGCAGCTGGCTCGGATATCCGGCCTGGCGGTATCGCGTGACACTGCCGGACTGGTCGGTCAGGCTTATCGGCAAGGCTGCGGATGCTCTGGGTTGGCTCGGCTGGCGCTCACCCTTGAGAACAAATGCGCTTTTGTCGCTCCAGGGTGGCATTACGGGAGATGCTGCCGCCTGGAAGGACCTGGGCGGTGCGTCTTTCAAACCGCTCAGTGAGACGCTGGGGGATCTGCCGTCTACGGCGCAGGAGCGAAGCTTTGCACGGCTTTACCTGTTGCTTCCGCTTGCGATCGGCTGCCTGTCGCTGTTCTGGCTCCTGTCGGGCACATTCGGCCTCATTTCACTGGAGGCCGCAAAGGCCGTTCTGACGGATCAGGGTGTTTCTTCAGCGCTTGCGGCAACGGCGGTCATCGTCGGGTCGCTGATTGACCTGATGCTAGGCCTCGCTGTTCTCTTCCGGCGATGGACCAGATCCGCATGTCTTGGAATGATTGCGGTTTCTTTCGGTTATCTTCTGGCCGGCACGCTTTTGACACCTCATCTCTGGCTGGACCCCCTTGGTGTTTTCGTCAAGGTTCTGCCGGCGATTGTCCTGGCACTTGTTGTCTGCCTCGTTCTGGAGGACCGGTGATGTGGTACGAGTTCCTCCGGTTCGCCCACGTGATCGGGGCCTGCGTTCTGCTCGGGACGGGCGCGGGCATCGCCTTTTTCATGGTCATGTCGAACCGGTCCGGGAATCCGGCCCTGATCGCGCATGTCGCCGGCATCGTCGTGCTGGCCGACACGGTTTTCACCGCAACCGCTGCGGTGCTCCAGCCCGTCACCGGATATTTGCTGACACGCGAGATCGGCTGGCCGCTTACCGAGGGCTGGGTGCTCCTGTCGCTCTGCCTTTATGTGATTGTGGGTGTCTTCTGGCTTCCCGTGGTCCTGATCCAGCTGCGGATGCGCAATCTGGCCGTCATCGCTGCTCGAAACGGAGAGGCGCTGCCGGTCGCGTATCACAGGCTTTACCGGATCTGGTTTGCCTTCGGCTTTCCTGCCTTCGCGTCCGTGCTTGCCATTGTCTGGCTGATGCTGACCCGTCCCGACCTGTCGGGCTGGCTTTGACCGGCCTAGGGTACGGACCCATAAATGAAGCCGATTTGGCGGCAGAAATGGCAAAATCTCGGGAGGAAGCTTGTGCAGAGCGGGCTTTTTGCCCGGTCAAGCGCG
>JBCDEN010000112.1:0-8614 GCA_039179715.1 Pseudomonadota bacterium | reverse complement strand
CGGATTGAAGCTTCCATAAGGATCCTGAAAGACAACCTGCATGCGCCGCCGCACATCCCGGTCGACCCGGTGATGACTGACAACCGGGGTTCCATCCAGCAGGATTTCACCGCCCTGAATTTCCTCAAGACCCAGGATCGCCCGTGTCAATGTCGACTTGCCGCAACCCGATTCCCCGACAAGCCCGAGGCTCTCGCCTTTCCGGATCTCGAAACTGACAGTGTCAACGGCCCGGACATGCGTTGTCCGGCCCCACCAGCCATGGGTATGGGTCTGGTACTCGCGGGTCACGTTTTTCACCTTCAACAGTGCCGTTTCCTGCGCCGCACTGCTCCTTTCAGGAACATGGCCGGATGCTTCCAGAAGCGCACGCGAATAGGGGTGTTGCATTTTCCGGAACAGGCCGTGCGCTGGCCCGCTCTCAACAACTTCGCCGCTCCGCATGATCACGAGATCATCGGCAAGATCGGCGACGACGGCAAGGTCATGACTGATCAGCATCAGACCCATGCCGTCTTCTGCTACCAGCCGCTTCAGGAGTTCGAGGATCTGGGCCTGCGTGGTGACGTCCAGCGCCGTGGTCGGTTCATCGGCGATCAGCAGCTTCGGCCGCAGCGCGATGGCCATGGCGATGACGACACGCTGACGCTGGCCGCCCGAGAGTTCGTGCGGATAACGGGTCAGCGGAAACCGATCCGGCGGCAGCTCGGCGCGGCGCAGCGCATCGGCTGCGCGCGCAAGCGCCTCGGCCTTCGGAACCCTTTCGTGAACGAGGATCGTTTCGGCGACCTGCGCGCCGATTGTCTGCAGCGGATTGAGCGCCGTCATGGGTTCCTGAAACACCATGCCCACCTCCCGGCCACGCATGCTGCAGAGATCTTTCTCGCCAGCGGTCAGAATGTCCTGTCCGGCAAGCGAAATACGGCCCCGGCATTTCGAACCGTTCGGCAGCAGCTGCAGCACGCTGAAGGCCGTCATCGACTTGCCCGACCCGCTTTCCCCGATCACGCCTAGCACACGGCCCGGCTCGACCTGCATCGAGACATTTTTCAGGATCGGTTCCCCGTGGATCTCAAGCGACAGGCAGTCGATTTCCAGAAGGCTCATGTCCGCGCCCTCCGGAGCTTGGGATCGAGCAGGTCGCGCAACCCGTCACCGAGGAGATTGAGGCCGAGCACGGTGAGCAGGATCGCCATTCCGGGAAAGATCGCCAGGTGCGGTGCCAGGGAAATCATGGTCTGGCTGTCGGCCAGCATACGTCCCCAGCTGGCGGTTGGCGGCTGTGCACCGAGGCCGACATAACTGAGCCCCGCTTCTGCGAGGATGCCGAGAGAGAACTGGATTGTGCCCTGGACGATCAGAAGGTTGGTCACGTTCGGCAGAATGTGTTCGAGCGAAATGCGGGCCGCGCCCTTCCCGGCAACCCGTGCCGCCATGACGTATTCCCGGCTCCACAGCGTCAGCGCCGCCCCGCGCGTCAACCGCGCGAAAACGGGAATGTTGAAGATGCCGATGGCAATGATCGCGTTCAGAGCCGAGGCACCGAAAACGGCTGTGATCATCACGGCGATCAGAAGGCTGGGGAACGCAAAGACAAGATCGTTCGTGCGCATGATGATCTCGTCCGGCAGGCTGCCCTTGCGGGCGGCAGCAGCGAGCCCGAGCGGCACGCCCGCCAGCATGCCGATGCCGACTGCGACGAGCGCAACAGCGATCGACGTGCGCGCGCCGACCATGAGCATGCTCAGGATATCCCTGCCGAACTGGTCCGTTCCGAACGGATGGACGAGACTGGGCAGCTTCATCCTGTCGGCGATGTTGAGCACCGTCGTGTCGTAGGGCACCCAGAACAGGCTGATGAGCGCCGCTCCCGTAAAGACCAGTGTCAGCACCGCCCCGGGCAGCGTCGACCTGTTGTGCAGAAGGCTCTTCATCGCCGCCTCCGCAATCTTGGGTCCACCCAGGCATAGGCCAGATCAACAGCGAAATTGACGACGATCACCGCAAAGACGAGCAGCATGACCACGCTTTCGACGACGATCAGATCGCGCGAGCTGATCGCCTGAAAGACAAGGCGGCCGAGACCTGGAAGATAGAACACGTTCTCGATGATGATCGCCCCGGCAAGCAGGAAAGAGAATTGCAGGCCCATGATGGTCAGGACGGGGATCAGCGCGTTGCGCAGGGCATGCCGCCACATAGCCTGTCCTCTCGTGAGGCCCTTTGCGCGGGCGGAGCGGATATAGTCCTCACCCAGCGTGTCAAGCAGGCTCGACCGCATCACCCGGGTCAGAATGCTCGCCTGCGGCAAGGCGAGCGCGATGGCGGGTAGCGTCAGTGCTTTCATGCCCGGCAGCAAGCCGACCTCCCATCCGGGAAAACCGCCGGCGGAGAACCAGCGCAGATTGATGGCAAAGACAAGCACCATCAGCATTGCGAACCAGAAATTCGGGATCGCCACGCCCAGCTGGGTCACGCCCATGACGCCCGTGTCCACAAGGCTCCCGCGTTTCGACGCCGCCCAGATACCTGCCGGAAACGCAATCAGCGTGCTCAGAATCAGCGCGTAAAGGGCCAGCGGCAACGACACCCAGAGCCGCTCGCCGATCAATTCGGCAACCGGCGTCCTGTAGGTATAGGACGTGCCGAAATCGCCGACGAGCAGCCCGCCTGCCCAGGACAGATACCGTTCAAGAATGGTGCCGTTCAGCCCCAGCTGCTCACGCAGGGCATTCAGCGTGTCTTCCTGCGCGTTGATGCCGAGCATGTAGGCCGCCGGATCCCCGGGCACGACTTCGAGGGTCAGGAATATCAGGACGGACGCCGCAACCAGACTGAGGCACAGGGACACAAGGCGTTTCAGAACGTATTGCACCATGAGCCGTCAGGCACCTGCCGGCGCATCGAAGCCGGAAAATTCGAACCGTTTGAATCCCTGGGGCGCGCGCACGGAGCGAACGCCCTTTTCCGGTGACATCAGTTTTCCCAGGAGACACCCGTCAGATCGGTTGCCTGGGTCGGCTGGTTTTTCCAAAGCCCCTTGATCCTGGCATCGGCAATGGTTGGAAACGCCAGTTGGAACAGATAGGCGTTGACATGGTCTCCCGCGATTTTTTCCTGCGCCTGTTTCAGAAGGTCCGACCGTTTTTCCGGATCATTTTCACTTGTGATTTCGGCGAAAAGCGCCTGAAACTCCGGATCGTCGTACTGAAAGTAGTAATCGGGACGGGCATAGATGCCGATGTCCATCGGTTCGGTATGACTGACGATGGTCAAGCCGTAATCCTTGCCCTTGAACACCTGCTCCAGCCACTGCGCCCACTCCAGGTTGGTGATCTCGGTTTCGATACCGATCGCCCTGAGCTGAGAGGCGATGATCTCCCCCCCGCGGCGGGCATAGGACGGCGGCGGCAGTTTGAGTGTTGTCTCGAATCCATCGGGGAAACCGGCCTCGGCAAGCAGCTTCTTGGCAAGCTCCGGATCATATTCACTCATGCCGGTCAGATCGACATAGTCCGGATTGTGCGGAGCGAAATGTGTGCCGATCGGCGTGCCGTAGCCAAACATGGCGCCATCGATGATCGCCTGCCGATTGATCGCATGGGCAACGGCAGAGCGCACCAATGGATTGTCGAGCGGCGGCAGCTTGTTGTTCATCGCCAGGATCGTTTCGCCCTCCGTCGAGCCGACGAGAACCTGGAACCTCGGGTCCGCCTCGAATTGCGGCAGATTTTCAGGTGCCGGAAAACCAACGAAGGCGTTGACGTCCTCGGCCATCACGGACGCAAATGCGGCCGTCGGATCGGAAATGAACTTGAAGGTAACATTGTCCAGGTTCGCCGGTGTGCCCCAGTAGTCCGGGTTCCGTTCCAGCTCGATCTTGTCGCCCTGGACCCAGTCGGAGAACCTGAATGCGCCGGTGCCCACCGGATTGGTCTTGATATCGGCGATCGTTTCGGGTGCGACGATCACGGCATCGCCCCAGGCCATGTTGAAAAGGAAGTTGCTGTTGGCCTCCTTGAGCGTGACCTTGACGGTCAGCGGATCGACGGCCTCGACACTCTCAATGCCTGCGAAGAGCGCTTTCTGGGCATTTGCACTGTCGTCGGCGCGTGCCCGGTCGAGACTGAACTTCACGTCGTCAGCAGTCATGTCCGTGCCGTCGTGGAACTTCACGCCCGCGTTAAGCTTGAACGTGTAGGTCTTGCCGTCGTCGGAAATCGTCCAGCTTTCGGCAAGGCCCGGGTTGACAGTGCCGTCGGGACCGAAGCGGGTGAGACCCTCGAACACATTGGAATAAAGCACGGAATCGATAGCGCCGGCGGCGGCGCTGGTCGGGTCCAGATGCGGTGGTTCAAGCTGCATGGCGACCACGATATCGCTCTTGGCCTCTGCGATGCCGATGCTTGCAGCCAATGCCAGGGCACTGACCAGCCCACTCCCTATCCATTTCAAACGCATAGCTCTCCCCATCTTTCGATGTTGTGTTTCACGGCTTTGGAAACAGGCCGGCCGGCAAACGGTCCATGACCGTCGCAGGATCACGCGTGTTCCGCACCTGCATATTCATCCGGTTTGTGCGCCAAATCCAGAATTCCCGGCCCATTAGCGATGCAATTTTCTATTTTTCGACGGATTGACAGCCCGAAAACGGAAGAATCCATGTCCAAGCCGCGCGATCATCGCGTCCTGTGTCCGCTTCACGAATCAGCTGATCGGGTAACACCATGCGATGGACTCCGGGATGGCAGAATTACCAGGCATTATGGTATGTTCGCACTACGGTGCCAATACCGTAGGAACACGGTGACGCATGGATGAACTTGACGCACTGGCGTTCGATCACGCGCCGATGAGTATTGCGCTGACCGAGCACCGGATCATCAGAACCTGCAACCGCGGCTTCGCGGACATGTTCGGCTACTCGAAAGCTGATCTGATCGGACGGTTCGAGGATCTGGTGCAGGTTCCGCGCAAGAACACTGACGCCGCAGGCACCGCTGACAAGAACGGTTCTGTCCTTTGCGCTCATTGACGACAGCACGAGCGGGCCGAAACTGACGCCCCGGGAACGGGACATTCTCCTGCTCTTGTCCAGGGGCCTGACGAGCAAGGAAATGGCAAGAACGCTCGGTCTTTCACCTCGCACCGTCGAGGACGTGCGGGCACGGCTCTTGAAGAAATTCAAGGTGAAGAACATGGCTCTTCTGCTGTCACGCCTGGGCGGTTTTCACCGGCCAGGTACATGACAGTCAGGCCCGGACTTGCAACGCGCAGTCAAGTTCAACGCAAGTGTAGTCGTCGGCAGGATCAGCAATTCTTGCAATTTCTGAAAAAATACAGCCTGATTTTCAGACACAATGGAGAAAAAAGAGGCGAACACTGCCGTTTTTGAAGTCTTCCGCAGATGCGAACCAGATCTTTACGCCGGAATGAAGGCAAATCTGCAAAAACTCCCGCAATTTTTTTTGAGAACGAAATTTTTGCGAAAGTCTAAAGTTTAAGTTGCCACCAAAGGTGAAAACCCCATCTATTTTAAATGGGGGCAGGTACTCTGGGAGCGCCTAGCTGGAAGTGGAACATGGAGATCTATACACGGTTCGCCGAGGACTACAGAAATAGAAACCTGGAGGAAATCACGATCCAGGATTATCTGCTTGGATGCAGAGACGACCCCTTGATGCGCGCGACATCCGCCGAGCGCATGATGGCCGCCATCGGAGAACCCGAGGTCATCGACACGAGCCAGGACCAACGGCTCGGCCGGATTTTCATGAACCGGACAATCAAACGGTATGCCCCGTTCAAGAACCTCTACGGAATGGAGGCGACGATCGAACGCATCGTCGGCTTTTTCCGCCATGCCAGCCAGGGGTTGGAAGAGCGCAAGCAGATCCTCTACCTGCTTGGCCCGGTCGGCGGCGGCAAGTCGAGCATCGCCGAAATCCTCAAGAGGCTGATGGAGCAGGAGCCCATCTATGTGCTCAAGGCAGGCGACCAGGTCAGCCCGGTCTACGAATCTCCCCTTGGCCTTTTCAGCGCCAATCGCGTCGGCGATCTTCTGGAAGACAAGTACAACATCCCGCGCCGCCTTCTGACCGGCCTGATTTCCCCGTGGGCGACGAAGCGCCTCGACGAGTTCGACGGTGACATTTCAAAGTTCAGCATCGTCAAGCTCTACCCCTCGCGCCTGCGCCAGATCGGCGTCACCAAAACGGAACCGGGCGACGAGAACAATCAGGATGTCTCCGCACTTGTCGGCAAGCTCGACATCAGAAAACTGGAGGAATTCAGCCAGGACGATCCCGATGCCTACAGCTATTCGGGCGCGCTCAACCGCACCACGCAGGGGCTGATGGAATTTGTCGAGATGTTCAAGGCGCCGATCAAGGTGCTGCACCCTCTTCTGACGGCAACCCAGGAAGGCTCCTATGTCGGAACGGAGAATATTGGGGCCTTGCCTTTCCAGGGCCTGATCCTGGCGCACTCGAACGAATCCGAATGGAGCCAGTTCAAGAGCAACAAGAACAACGAGGCGTTCCTCGACCGCATCAGCGTGGTCAAGGTTCCCTATTGCCTGCGCGCAACCGCAGAGGCAGATATCTACGGCAAACTGCTCAGCCAGAGCGCTCTGGCCGAGGCGTCCTGTGCACCGGAAACGCTGCCGCTGCTGGCCCGTTTCAGCGTCCTGACACGGCTGCACGAACATGAAAACTCGACGCTTTACTCCAAGCTCCGGGTCTATGACGGGGAGATGCTCAAGGATTCCGATCCGAAGGCGAAGTCGCTGCAGGAATACCGGGATGCCGCCGGCGTCGACGAAGGCATGAACGGCATTTCGACCCGCTTCGCCTTCAAGGTCCTGTCGGAAACCTTCAACCACGACACGGAAGAGATTTCCGCCGATCCGGTGCATCTCATGTACGTGCTTGAGCAGGCGATCCGGCGGGAGCAGTTCGACCCTGAAACCGAGAGCCGCTATCTCGACTTCCTCAAGACAGAACTCGCGCCGCATTATGCGGACTTCATCGGCAACGAGATCCAGAAGGCCTATCTGGAGTCCTATACCGATTACGGCCAGAACCTGTTCGACCGCTACATTGCCTATGCCGACGCCTGGATCGAGGAGCAGGATTACAAGGATCCCGACACCGGCCAGATATTCGACCGCGACGTTCTGGAAAAGGAACTGGAGAAGATCGAACAACCGGCCGGCGTCGCCAACTCGCGGGATTTCCGCAACGAGGTGGTGAAGTTCGTCCTGCGCGCCCGCGCGGAAAACCAGGGGCAGAACCCGGACTGGCGGCGCTACGAGAAACTGCGCCAGGTGATCGAGAAACGCATGTTCGGCAAGGTGGAAGAACTTCTTCCGGTCATCAGTTTCGGTGCCAAACGGGACAAGAAGACCGACGAGAAACACCACGAGTTCGTCGAACGCATGACAGGGCACGGCTACACCAAACGACAGGTCAGGAGGCTGGTCGAGTGGTACATGCGCGTCAACAAGGCCGGGTAGCGCCGGAGGCGGATTGAAAGATGGCGCATTTCATCGACCGCAGATTGAACCCGAAAGACAAGAGCCTGAGCAACAGGCGCCGCTTTCTGAAACGGGTCAGGACCCAGATCAAGAAAGCGGTCGAGGATGCCGTGCGCGAGCGGGGCGTGGCGGATGTCGGCCGCGCCAAGGACGTGAGCGTTCCGACCGGCGGCGTCAGCGAACCCTCGTTCCGCAAGGCGCCCGAAGGCGGACGGCGGGAACGGGTGCTTACCGGCAACAAGAGCTTTCAGACCGGTGACAGGATCGAGAAACCGAAGCGCGGCGGTGCTTCCGGAGCGGGCCGCCAGGGCTCTCCCGGTAGCGACGGCGAAGATGATTTCCTGTTTGCGCTGTCCAGAGAAGAATTCCTGGACTTTTTCTTCGACGACCTTGAACTGCCCGACCTCGTCAAGCAGAGCCTGAAGGAGATCACCAGAACCCATCCGCACCGGGCCGGCTATTCCACGTCCGGCGCGCCTGCCAACATCAACATAGCCCGCACGATGCGCAATGCCCTTGGCCGCCGTATCGGTCTGAGAAGGCCGACGGACAAGGAGGCCCAGGCGATCCTGAAGGAAATCCTCAGGCTGGAACAGGTTGCTGCGCCGACGCCCGAACAACGCGCGGAACTGGCCGACCTGCGTGCGGCCTACGAGAACCTGGCCAGGCGGCGCAAGGTTGTCGCCTATATCGACCCGCTGGACGTGCGCTACAATCATTTCGTCCAGCAACCGGAACCCAACGCCAATGCCGTCATGTTCTGCCTCATGGACGTGTCGGCTTCCATGGGCGAGCGCGAAAAGGATCTGGCCAAGCGGTTTTTCATGCTGCTGCATCTCTTTCTCGACCGCCGCTACGAAAAAACCGACATCGTCTTCATTCGGCACACGCATGACGCATCGGAGGTCGATGAGGACACCTTCTTCTATTCGCCCCAGACCGGCGGGACCGTCGTGAGCACGGCGCTCGTCGTCATGAAGGACATCATCCGGGACAGATACCCGCCGTCTGAATGGAACATCTACGCGGCACAGGCCTCGGACGGGGAAAACTTCAGCGGCGATTCCCAGCGCTGCG
>JBCDEN010000093.1:0-9343 GCA_039179715.1 Pseudomonadota bacterium | reverse complement strand
CGTACATCCTCACGCTCTATGAAAAGCGGGTCAATCCGGATGATCTGCCGTTTTTCCTGAACCTGCTCCAGCACCTTGCCGGCAAGGGTCTGTCGTGCCCGACACCTGTGCCTTCCTCCGACGGCAAACTGCTCGGCGAACTTGCCGGACGGCCGGCCGCGCTCGTGACATTCCTTGAAGGGATGTGGGTCAGGAGACCGCAGGTCGAACATTGCGCCGAACTTGGCAAGGCGATGGCCGAGCTGCATCTGGACGGGCGCGACTATGACGGTTTTCGCACCAATGCGCTCAACGTCGACGGTTGGCGGCCGCTATTTGACCAGTGCAGCGACCGCAGCGATGACGTTCTACCCGGGCTCGGGGCGGAAATTGCCAGCGAGCTGGCCCATCTGGAAAAAGCCTGGCCGGACAATTTGCCGAACGGCGTCATTCATGCGGACCTGTTTCCGGACAACGTGTTCTTTCTCGGCGACGAGCTGTCCGGACTGATCGATTTCTACTTCGCCTGCAATGACGCGCTCGCCTACGACATTGCGATCTGCTTGAACGCCTGGTGCTTTGAAAAAGACCTTTCCTTCAATGTGACCAAGGCCCGGGCCCTTCTGAAAGGTTATACCAGCGTGCGTCCGCTGGAGGCGGGCGAATACGCGTCTTTGCCGACCTTGTGCCGGGGAGCTGCCTTGCGGTTCCTGCTCACACGGCTGTTCGACTGGCTGAGCGTTCCGGAAGGCGCGCTCGTCACGCCCAAGGATCCGCTGGAATATCTCAAGAAACTTCGGTTCCACCGGACGATCAATGGCACACAGGCTTACGGACTTGAACGATGACGGCGCAGAACCGGGTGACGATTTTTACCGACGGCGCGTGCTCGGGCAATCCGGGACCTGGTGGATGGGGGGTGCTCCTGCGCTTCGGCGGACACGAGAAGGAGCTGAAAGGCGGCGAAGTGGAGACCACCAACAACCGCATGGAGCTGACAGCTGCCATCGAAGCCCTGAACGCCCTCAAGCGGCCCTGTGCCATCGACCTTTATACGGACAGCACCTATGTCCGCAGCGGGATCCGCGAATGGCTGGAGGGCTGGAAACGCAAGAACTGGCGCACAAGCGCCAACAAGCCGGTCAAGAATGCGGACCTCTGGCAAGCCCTCGATGAAGCGCAACAGCGCCACGACGTGACCTGGCATTGGGTCAAGGGTCATGCCGGTCATCCCGACAATGAACGCGCGGATGAACTGGCGCGCGGTGGCATGGTCCCTTATAAGGGCGGCGACTGATTTCACATTCCGTTCGGAAAGGGACATCACGTGAGAGTTTTCTGGTGGTCCGCCCCGATTTCAAGGCGTCCTGCGGCGCCGGACATGCCCGGCTCCGTTCTCATCATGGCGAACCCGACGTCCGGCGGCTACGATGCGGACTTCCTCGACAGCGCACGCAACCGTCTTGAAGACCTTGGTTTCCGGACACTCATCAGGCTTACCAAACATGCGGGCGAGATCGGCGAAACCTGCGCCGACCCCAATTTCAATGTCCGCACGCTTGTCATCGCGGGTGGTGACGGTTCGATCAACGAAGCTCTGAACGGTCTGCAGCATCACCCCGATCCGCCCCAGATTGCCGTGATCCCGTTCGGAACCGCCAATGTTCTTGCGCTGGAACTCGATCTGCCGCGCAATCCAGGTGCGATTGCCGAGATGATCTGGCGGCAAAAGACAAAACCGCTGCATTTCGGTCTAGCCAATGGCAGGCCATTCGTCCTGATGGCGTCCAGCGGTTTTGACGCAGAGGTGGTTCACGCGGTGCCGCTCGCGCTCAAGAGAAAGCTCGGCAAGCTGGCCTATGTGATCACGGCGCTCAAGATTGCCTTCAGGCGCAAGGCAACGAAGCTGAACATTCTGCTGGATGGGGAAACGCTTTCGGGAAAGTTCGCGGTTGCCAGCAATGCGCGCCATTACGGCGGTCCTTTCGTCATCTGCCCGGGCGGCGCGACCGATCCGGGCCTTCATATGCTCGTGCTTGAACGGGACGACCCGTGGTCCTCCCTTCAATATGGCATAGCGCTGATGATGGGCCGGATCCACAAGGCAAAGGGAGCGGCGGTGCGTCCGTTTTCAACCGCCACGATCAGCGCTGAGCAACCTGTTGCCGCCCAGGTCGATGGCGATCCCTTCGGCGCGACACCCGTCGATATCCGTAAAACCGAAAAAACCGTGCCCGTCCTAGTTCCCTGACGCTGTCTTCGCGCAGACGGACGGCTCAGGCGCTCTCGGCCTCGGCCGGCATTTTCCGAAGCATCTTGGTGGCTTCGGAGGAGGACATCGCTTCCCCGAAAAAGAAGCCCTGGGCGTATTCGCAGCCGAGTTGATAAAGCTCGAGCGCATCCCCCTCGCTCTCCGCGCCCTCGGCAACGACCGACATTCCCAGATCATGGCCCATGGCGACAATCGTGCGCAGGAGCACCGACCGCGCGGACGAATTGTTCGGTTTCACGAAGGACTGGTCGATCTTGATCGTATCGAACGGAAAACGCTGCAGGTAGGACAGCGAAGAATGACCGGTTCCGAAGTCGTCGAGCGACAGGCCCGCACCCAGACCGCGGAGCCGTTCCAGCACCTTGGCCGAATATTCCGGGTTGGACATGACAAGAGATTCCGTCAGCTCCAGCTTCAAGGTTCCCGGTTCGAGAGATGTTCTGGACAGGACGGCTTTCACATCATTGATGAGGTCCTGCTTCAACAACTGCCTTGATGACAGGTTGACGGACACGAAGAGCGGCCGCTGCATCGGATATTCCCGCTGCCAGAACGCAAGCTGTTGCGCGCCCTTGTCGAGGACATACATCCCGAGTTCGTTGATCAGCCCGGACTGTTCGGCAATCGGAATGAACTCGGACGGCGCGATCTTGCCGCGCTTGGGATGGCTCCAGCGCGCCAGCACCTCGTAGCCGGCGATCGACTGGTCCTCCAGGCGAACGATGGGCTGGAAGAAGACACCGAGCGTCTCCTTCTTGATGGCATCGCGCAGATCCGCCTCAAGGTCGACAATGTTCTTGTCGAGCGGCCGCAGAATGGGGCGGAACACTTCCTGCCGGTCGCCCCCGAGCCGCTTGGCGTGGTTGAGCGCGATCTCCGCATTTGTCAGCATGTCCTCGACGGCCTGCTTGCCGCCTTCGAAAAAGGCGATGCCGACCGAACAGGTCAGGAAGATCTCGCGGTCGCCGAAGGTGATCGGCGCACGCACGGCCTTTCGCAGCGCGTCGGCCAGAGCCACGATCCTGTCCGGTTCCTGCTCCGATAACAGGACAAGCCCGTACTGATCGCCGGACAGGCGCCCGAGCGTGTCCTGCTGGCCGATCAGGCGTCCAAGCCGCCGCGCCACGGTCAGCAATATGCTGTCACCGGCCGACAGGCCGATGCTGTCATTGACCTGCTTGAAACGATCCAGATTGAGAACCAGGAGAGTCGGCTTCGATGTTTCCTCCGCTTTGGAGCGGACGACACTTGTGCGCAGCCGGTCGACAAAGAGCTCGCGGTTTGGCAAGCCGGTCAGATTGTCGTGCACCGCGTCATGCAGCAGACGCTCCTCGGCCGTGCGTTCCTCGGTCACGTCAAGCAACGTGCCGACGCACCTTATGACTTCACCGTCGGCCCCGATGATCGGACGCGCCCGCAGACGGAACCAGCGAAAATGGCCGTCCTCGGATCTCAGGCGGAATGTCTGCATGACCTTGCCGCGGCGCTGGTCGATGACCGCATCCAGCGTTGCCCTGAAACGGTCCCGGTCCTGCGGGTGCAGCACTTCCAGCCAGTCTCTTGCCGGGCCTTCCAGAGCACCGCGCTTCAGGTTGAGGAGTTGTTCAACCTCATTGCCGGTGTAGATCCTGTCACGGTCAATGTCCCAGTCCCAGATGATGTCGCCGGCTCCGGTGAGGGCCAGCGCCTTGCGTTCGACATCGGAGATCAGGCCCTGCGCAATGGCACCGCCCGCAAAGGCGTGCTGCATCACGGTAAAGCCGATCAGCAGGACGATGAGAACGAGACCCCCACCGAGCGCCGGCTGGACGATGTCGTTTGAAAGGTAGCCGGTCACGGTCATCGCCGATCCGATCAGCCAGGCAATCAGGAGGCACCATGTCGGGATCAGGAGGATCGCACGGTCATAGTGCTGAAAGGCCAGCACCGCGATCGTGAGGAAGCCGAGAGCGCCAATCACGGCAAGGGACAGGCGGGCAATGCCGGCGGCGATCGACGGATCCCAGACCGCAACACCAAGCAGCCCGAGGATCAGGATAAGCGTCGTCAACGCCAGGTGGGAATAGTGGATGTTCCAGCGGTTGAGGTTGAGATAGGCATACAGAAAGATCAGCAAACTGGCCGCGAGCATGACCTCGGCGCAGGCGCGCGCCAGCTGGCTGCTGCCGCCATCGAGGTTGAAGACAAGGCCCCAGAAACCGAAGTCGATACACAAATAGGCCAGAACGGACCAGGCAAGAGCGGCCGTGGCCGGAAACATCACGGTGCCCTTGACCACGAACAGGATCGTGAGGAACAGCGCCAAAAGGCCCGAAATGCCGAGAATGATGCCGCGATACAGCGTGTAGGCGTTGATCGTTTCCTTGTAGACGTCTGGCTCCCAGATCCGGACTTCAGGAAGGTTCCGTGTCGTCAGTTCCGCCACGAAGGTGACGATCGAACCGGGGTCCAGCGTCACCAGGAAGACATCCGCCTCAAGGCTCTTGAGCCGGACCGGCGCGATGCCCTGGCTGGGCGTGATCGCGGTAATGCGGGATGATCCCAGGTCCGGCCAGAACAGATCCGATCCGTCCAGCTTGTAATTCGGTACCACGATCAGGCGGTCGATCTGTTCATCGCTTGTGTTTGCCAGCGCAAAGACGGCCCAGTTGGTATTGCTGCCGTCGCGCGAGGGCACCTCGATCCTGCGCACGATGCCATCGGCGCCCGGTGCAGTCGACACCTGGAGGCGTGTCCCGGCATCCCGGTGCATCTCGATCGAATTCGTAACGTCCAGCGCCTCGACGTCGATCGGAACGGGGATCGGCTCGAGAGCTAGTGCGGGAGCGCCGGCAAGCGCCGCGGCAACAGTGCAAAGGACAAAAAACGTACCTCTGATCAAATTGAGGATCTGATCGGCTGAAAAAATCGACATGGAGCGAAGAACTACCGGGTTGTGGCTCATGTCACAAGAATTCTTTCAGCATACCCTCTACACTGGGCGTGATTTTCCCTGAAAACGCTGCGTGGTCTTCCGCAAGACAGGCAAAAAGCAGATGATCCTGCCAAGTTCCGTTAATTAACAGGTAGTTGCGCGCATAGCCTTCCCGGCGAAAGCCGGCGTTCTCAAGCAGTCGAATGGACGGCGTATTCACCGGAATGCAGGCCGCCTCGATGCGATGAAGGTTCAAAACGTTGAAGCAAAACGGCAAAATCATGGCAACGGCTGCGGACATGTGCCCCTTGCCCGCGTGGCGTTCCCCCATCCAGTAGCCAAGTGTCGCCGACTGGCTGACACCGCGCCGGATGTTGCTGAGCGTCAGTCCGCCAAGAACATCCTGCGTTCTGGAGCGAAACAGCAGGAAGGTCAGGCTGCGGCCTTCCTTGCGGTCTTTCGAATAGCGCCGCAGGCGCCGCCGGAAACCGGATTTCGTCAGATCGTCCGCCGGCCAGAGCGGTTCCCACGGCTTGAGAAATGCGCGGCTGTCTTCGCGCAGTTCGGCCCAGGCCTTGAAATCGCACATCAGCGGCGGGCGCATGAAATAGCCCCCCGCTTCGATAAGCAGCTCGGCGTCAGGTGCAGATCCCGGCCGTAGCAACGCCATGCACAGAACTCCGTGTCTACAAGGAGGCGGCCCGCAATACCGGCCCCTGCTCCAGTCTTCCCGTCAGGTCATCTAACGTCATGATGCCATCCACGGGGCCGATCGCAGTCAGCGTTGGCGCCGTGCCGACAAAGGTCTCGTGCGCCACCCGGCGCATGTCCTCGGCAGTAACAGCCTCGATCTTACTCGAAATCTCGTCCGGACCAAGTACGCGTCCATGGACCAGGATTTGCCGCGCGATCTGTCCGGCCCGCGCCGCGGGGCTTTCCAGGGCCATCATCAATCCGGCCCGTATCTGGGCACGCGACCTTGCGACTTCCTCGTCGGTGATCGTCTGCGACGCCGAAACAAGCTCGTCGGCAATCATCGGCATGAGTGCGGCGAGATCGTCGTGGCTGGTTGCTGCATGCAAGCCGAACAGACCTGTATCGGAAAAGGCCCAGTGAAAGCTGTAGATCGCGTAACACAGCCCGTGTTTTTCGCGGATTTCCTGGAACAGCCGCGACGACATCCCGCCGCCGAGAACAGAGGCCAGGATCTGAATGGTGTAATAATCGTCGGACTTGTAGGCCAACCCCTCGAAACCGATCAGCACCTGGGCTTCCATCAGGTCCTTGCTGCGCAGGGTTTCTCCACCGCGGTATTGCGCGGTCGTGTCGTCCGACGCTGCCGCGCTGTTGAAACCGCTGAATTTCTCCCGCGCCAGCGCGACCAGTTCATCATGGTTCACCGCACCCGCTGCCGCCAGGACCATGTCCGGAGCCCGGTAACGATCCGCCAGATACGCGTTGAGCGCATCCCTGTTGAAGCCTTGCACGGTTTCCGGTGTTCCGAGAATGGGACGTCCGATCGCCTGATCCGGCCAGGCTGTTCCCTGAAACAGATCGAAGGCCTGGTCTTCCGGTGAATCGTTCGCCGCACCGATCTCCTGCAGGATAACGTGCTGCTCGCGCGCGAGTTCCTGCGCATCGAAAGTGGAATTCTGCAGGATGTCCGACAGGATATCGACCGCCAGAGGTGTGTCTTCCGACAGGATACGCGCATAATAGTTCGTGTGTTCTATGCTCGTCGAGGCATTCAGTTCGCCGCCGACTGCCTCGATCTCCTCTGCGATGCTGCGCGCGGTTCTGGTCCCGGTGCCCTTGAACGCCATATGCTCAAGCAGATGCGTAATGCCGTTCTGCTGCACGGTTTCAGCGCGGGACCCCGTCCGCACCCACACCCCGAGGGCTGCCGTCTTCAGATAGGGCATCTGGTCGGTTACGACCGTCATCCCGTTATCCAGGACCGTTGTTTGTACTTTCATATAGCTACACCCTGGCGGTGACGGCCCTGGCGTGATTTTCGATATATCGCTCCACCACGTCCTGTTCTGCCGCCAATACCTGCTGGCGCTCCTCCGCAGTCATCATGTTCTTCATGTAATCGGGCAATTCTGGACGATTACCCGAGGCTTTTTCAACCGCATCCGGAAACTTTGCCGGATGTGCCGTTCCCAGGACCACCATAGGTACCGAACCGTCGTCGTGATCTTTCGCCACGTGAACGCCGATCGCGGTATGCGGGTCCAGCAGATATCCGGCGTCTTTCCAGACTTCTGCTATCGTTTGAGATGTTTGGGCCTCGCTGCTGCGTCCAGCCCCGAAATGCGCCCGGATCTTCGAAAGCGGACCTGCCTCAATGGAAAAGCTGCCCGACTGGGACAGCTGGTTCATCATCTGGCGGACAGCGGCACCGTCGCGGCCGCTGACCTCGGCCAGAAGCCGTTCGAAATTGGAGGAGATCTGGATATCCATCGACGGCGAAATCGTCGGGGTGACGCCCCGTTTTTCATACCGGCCAGTCTCGAGCGTGCGTGCCAGGATATCGTTCATGTTGGTGGCGACGATCAGTTTCTCCACCGGCAGACCCATTTTCATGGCCGCGTAACCGGCGAAGATATCGCCGAAATTGCCTGTCGGCACGGTGAAGGACACCTTGCGCGAGGGCGCACCGAGGGCAACGCCAGCCACGAAATAGTAGACGATCTGCGCCAGTATCCGCGCCCAGTTGATCGAGTTGACACCCGAAAGCGCGACCCGGTCCCGGAACGAGAAATGGTTGAACATGCCTTTCACGATCGCCTGGCAATCATCGAAGTTTCCGGTCAGCGCAAGCGCGTGCACATTGTGCTCGGCCGGGGTCGTCATCTGCCGGCGCTGAACATTGGAAACGCGGCCGTCGGGAAACAGGATGAAGATGTCCGTCCGGTCGCGGCCGCGAAATGCCTCGATCGCCGCTCCGCCCGTATCGCCCGACGTTGCGCCGACAATGGTCGCGCGCAGTCCCTTCCGCGTGAGCACGTAATCCATCATGCGGCCCAGGAGCTGCATTGCCACGTCCTTGAAGGCCAGTGTCGGTCCATGAAAGAGCTCAAGCATGAACGTGTTTGGAGCCGTCTGCACGAGAGGTGTTACCGCAGGGTGCCGGAACCCGGCGTAGGCCTCATCGATCATTTTCTTCAGATCGCCCTGCGGGATCGCATTGCCGACGAAGGGCGCAATGATCTGCAGCGCGACATCGCTGTAGGGTTTGCCTGCAAACGAAGCGATTTTCCCGGCATCAAATTGCGGCCAGGTTTCGGGAAGATACAGACCTCCGTCACGGGCAAGCCCCTGCAGCAGGACATCGGAAAATTCCAAGACCGGCGCTTCACCGCGCGTACTGCTGTATTTCACCCTGCCACTTCCCTTTTCCGCTTGTTCCGCAGGCCACGTGCGCTTCCCCCAACGGTCCGACCCCGACCACATGTGCAACCCGGCATTTGCCGACCAACATGCCACCCAAGCGACTTACGCGCCATAACATTCAAGTGCAAGTCGGTTTTGGCGAATTCGATGACCGTCAGCGGACAGGTTTGAAGGGCTGCAACCGGCATCCGGATCAGGCGTGCACGGCATCGGTGTAAAGCATGGCCGGGTCGATCCCCAGGGAGCCGAGCGCGCGACGCCACTTGGCGTCGAAATCCGCGTCGAACAGGATTTCCGGATCGGCGGGTGCCGTCAGCCAGCCATTCGCCTGGATTTCATTCTCCAGGCAAAACAAGTCGATTATCTTGAGATTTGCGGTGCGGTAACAGGACGCCGGCGGGCACGGTCGCGTATGCCGGCCTGTTGGTGGGTGCGTCCGGCAGGCTTCTGCCCATGGTTGTCGCCATAGGAGGAGCGCCATGAAATCGGCTGGTCCTAAACTATTTTACATTAAACGCATGCTTTAGATGTTTGGTTAGTTGATTCGTTTCCTTTGAACGTGCATGAATGAATACATGGGTTTACTAAAATTATCGTGAGAGCGCCGCCAAGACTTAAGCCCACTGCGGTTTTTGCACCAGGATTAATCCTCGCCCCACCGGGGCATCGATGGCCCCCCCTAAGGTTTTTCCGGGATAGCAGAAAAACGACGAGGCGCAGCACCGCGGTTGAGGGCTCTACCTCTCACTGCATCATTTTCCCATCATCCCTGAAATTTT
>JBCDEN010000749.1:0-2259 GCA_039179715.1 Pseudomonadota bacterium | reverse complement strand
TCCCGCCGTTTTTCCTCGTATTCGGCTTTGTCGAGAGACGCGGTCAGGTCGATGTTGTCGACTGCGGATTCCTTTTGGATACCACCGACAACCGGCGGCGCTGCAATCGTTTCCGCCGCGCCGTCCTCCAGCTTCAGACTCATGTTGCGGGCGACCGTCTGCGCCAGCGCGGCATCGCGGTACTCGGCGTCCTGCGAAGGTATGACGAACCATGGCGCGTATCCCTTGCTTGTTTCCAGCACGATCTTTTCGCCGGCCTCGCTTGCCTTCTTGTGATGCTTGAGTGCTGCCCAGTCCGCGAGCACGTGGCGGGCGCTGTTTTTCTTTTCGATGTTCTTCAGGCGTTCCTTCTGCACGTCCTTCGGCAGGTAGAACCAGAATTTCAGAATGAGGATATCCTCTTTGGACAGCATCTCCTCGAACCTGCGAATGCGCACGAGGGCCTTTTCGAAGGCATCCTCATCGATCTTCTTGTAGATCCAGTCTCTCAAAACGGCCTGATACCAGCTTCCGAACACGATTGCCGTTTCGCCCTTTGCCGGCAGGTCGCGCCAGTAACGCCACAGCGGCGGACGAAGCCGGGCTTCGTCGGTGGGCTCGCCATAGGCATTGCAGACGAGGTGCCGGGCGTCCATCCAGCCATAGAGCCGTGCCACCGCTTCACCCTTGCCAGCGCCATCAAGTCCGTCCACAAGGATGAGCGTCGAAAAGGGCTGCTTTTCGATCATCGGCAACTGGGCTTCGAGAAGCTTCTCCCTGAGTTCAGGCTCCAGCTTCTTGAATTCCTTCTTGGTCATTTTTTGCGGCAAGCGGGCAGATTCGAACATCGGCGGCTCCTGAAAAAACGTGCGGAATGCATCTTGTCCCAGCCAACGGCAAAACACCATGGCGCAGATCAATCCCGCGCCAAATCCCGGCAAGGTACTTTTTGCTGTTGGTTGTGAGGTGCGGCACTTATATGAGACTGCAGGTGTTTTTCCGTGAGCGATTCCGTGTTGGAATTGAACGGGCAAGCACATACGAGTTTTCTGATGTTGATTTACAGTCAGACTGACAGGCGTCCGTGACAGACTTTATAGACCCCGTTCTGACCTTCATTGCCGAAAACCCGGGGCTGGCGGGGCTGATCTGTTTTCTCGCCGCCATGGGCGAAGCGCTTTTCATTATCGGACTGTTCGTACCGACGACCGTTGTGCTGGTTGGGGCGGGTACCCTTATCGGCCTGGGCAAGCTCGATCCGGTGCCGCTCTTTATCTGGACCACGCTCGGGGCGACGGCCGGCGACGCGATCTCCTACTGGATCGGCTACCGGTTCAAGGACAAGATCAAGAGCATGTGGCCGCTGAACAAGTACGCGCACATGATCGTAAGCGGTGAAAAGTTCTTCGAGCGCCACGGCGGAAAGAGCGTGTTCTTCGGCCGCTTCGTCCCGGGTGTCAAATCCGTCGTTCCCGGTATTGCCGGAATGGCCGGCATGAATTTCACCCGCTTTTCCGTGGTGAACGTTACATCCGCCTTCGCCTGGACGATCGCCCATATGGGCCCGGGCATCATTGCCGGGTCGGCGCTCAGCGCGATCGGTCAGATCAGCGGCCGGCTCGCCTTCGTTCTCGGCGCACTGCTCCTGATCATCTTTCTCATCGTGATGCTGGGACGCTGGCTGATCCTGATCATCCTGCCGCTTTTTCCCAATGCGCATGCCGCGATCGTGTCCTGGTTCGCGAAACGGCCCGGCAGGATATCGCAATGGATTGCGCGCAATTTCGATCCGGCGCATCCGCGCTCTGCGGGCATGCTTGCCTCCGCCATCCTGCTGCTGATTACCATGCCGGCGTTTTTCTGGATCGTGGGAGAAGTGTCGCCGGGCGAACCGATGGTGCGTGCAGACCTGGCGATCCTGAATTTCTTCGACAGTGTGCGGTCGACGGCCGGCGACAAGATCATGGTCTTCTTCACCATGCTCGGCGACGGCATTGTCGTCGCGGCCGTGACCGTCGTCGTCGCGGCCTATCTGTTTGTCCGAAAGGCATGGCGGCGGGGCATCGGCTTTATCATCGCCATGGCAGGGACGGCGATGTTCGTGCCGCTGTTCAAGCTGATCCTGCACCGCTCCCGCCCGATCGAGCTTTATGCCGGCGCCGATGCCTACAGCTTTCCGAGCGGTCACGCCACGCTGACCGCCGTTCTTTTCGGGATCAGCGCCGTCCTGATCGCGCATGATCTCAACCGCTGGCTCAAGGCGACGGTGTTCACGATATC
>JBCDEN010000405.1:0-4560 GCA_039179715.1 Pseudomonadota bacterium | reverse complement strand
GATCCGTGCACCGCGGATCATCTGCCTGGACGAGCCGACGGCCTATCTCGACACCATGTCCGAAAGGCAGCTTTGCGACCGGCTCCGGCAGATTGCCGATGCCGGCATCACGCTGTTCATCGCGACGCATCGTGACGGACCGCTCGACCTGGTCGACCGCATTCTCCTGCTGGACATGGGCAAGCTGTTGATGGACGGGACCAAGGATGTTGTTGTCGCGCGGCTGAAAGCGGGCGCGAAGGCCGGGTACAAGGCGCAGGCATCAGGTTCGGGAGGCAGCCATGTCCCGGGTTGACGAGACCTTTGCCAACGATGTGCGCGAGGCTTTGGCACGACGGACCAATGCCGGTGTCTGGGCTCTGCTTTTTGCGGTGCTTTCGCTGCTCGGCGCGTTCGTCGCCTGGGCCTATTTTGCGGAAATCGAAGAGGTCACGACCGGTGACGGCCGCGTCATACCGTCAAGCCAGCTGCAGGTGGTGGAGTCGCTTGAAGGGGGGCTCGTCGCCGAGATCTTCGTCAGGGAGGGCGACGTCGTCGAAGCGGGTGAGCCGCTGGTGCGGATCGACGACACGGATTTTGCGGCCAATCTCGGCGAATTGCAGAAAGAGCGCAACGCGCTTTTCATCCGGGCCCGCAGGCTGGAAGCAGAAGCGCAGGGAACACGGCTTGATCTGAGAGGTGGAGATATCGACCGGCTGGCGGCGGCCCGTGAGGTGGCTCTCTTCGATGCACGCGAGACGGCCCTGAAGCAGGAACTTTCGGTCATCGAGCAGCAGCTTTCTCAGCGCCGCTTGGAAAAGGTGGAACTGGAAACGCGCCTCAAAAGCCTCAGGCTCTCCGCCGAGCTGCTCAACGAGGAACTATTGAGTGCGCGGAACCTGTCGGCCGCGGGCGCTTATCCGAAGATGGACCTGCTTCGCCTTGAGCGGGAAGCGCAGGGCGGCACGCTGGAGGTAGAGCTTCTCAACGCGTCCATTCCAAGGTCGGAGGCAGCGATCACGGAAGCCGCAGCGCGCCTTGAGAGCGCCGTGCTCGGGTTCCGGGCGCGGGCGCATGAAGACCTGACCCGGACGCTGAACGAACTGACAATCCTCGATGAAACCATCAAGTCGGCGCAGGACAAAGTGCGCCGCACCGTGCTCCGGGCGCCTGTGCGCGGGATCATCAACAAGTTCTCCGTCGCAACGATCGGGGCCGTGGTCTCTCCCGGAGAGAGTCTTTCGGAAATCGTGCCGCTGGACGACAGCCTGCTGATAGAAGCGCAGATCCGGCCGCAGGATGTCGCCTTCCTGTTTCCCGGGCAGCCGGCACGTGTCCGGGTGACCGCCTATGACTTCACCGTCTATGGCGATCTGCCCGGCGTTGTCGAGCGTATCGGCGCAGATACGATCACCAATGAAGACGGAACCACTTTCTATCGTGTGGTTCTGCGGACGGAACGCAACTGGCTCGGATCGGAAAGCAATCGTTTACCAATAATCCCGGGAATGGTGGTGAGCGCATCGATCTTAACCGGGAATAAAACCGTTCTCGACTACCTGTTAAAGCCAATAATCAAGGCGCGTTCGGAAGCTTTGCGGGAACGATAACCGAGCGTCGGCGTGCCTGAACAGGGCAAACGTCGATGCGGTATGGTTCAGAGCTCCGGAGAGGGCTCGCAGTCTTGTTTTTCTCAAGCCTGGTTTTTGCTGGTGGAGCACCGGCAGACGCACGGGCGTCCGAATTCAAGCGTTTCACGGATATCACCCGGTTCATCTCGGACCGAGACAAAGACACAGGTGCAGATGCACGGCCGCTAAGGATTGCTGCAAGACGGGCCGTACCTGATTTCAAGCGCCGTTCCGATACGGTGCTCGCACGCCGCTGGGGCCTGTCCAGACCGCGCGTCGAGGCCGAGGCCGATTGGCTTGCCTCCTGCACACAAGGTGCCTGCCGGGACGCACGCGTCGAGCCGTGGATGAAGGCCGTTGCGATCATCAGGGCGGCACCAAGAAACAACCGGCCAGCTCTTGTCCAGACACTCCTGTCCCGCCGGATCGATTATGTCGGCGACCGGGAAATCGATGACCATTGGGCCAATCCGCTTGCGACGCTGCTCCGCAGAGCAGGCGACTGCGAGGATCATGCGCTTTTGAAACGGGCGATGCTGATGGCCGCCGGCTTCAGCGATGCGGAGGTTCCGCTGCTCGTTCTGGAGACGGTAAAGGGTCAGGGTCACATGACGCTGCTTGTTGCGCGCGCCGATGATATTCTTGTTCTGGACAACCGTTATCGGGCACCGGTTTCGCTTGGTGCGCTGGGCAATGACCGGGTCGTTGGTCTCGCCACTGGCGAAGGTTATTTCGTGGCCAGATAACCGCGCACGATCAGTTGCCGAGGAACAGCATGTCGGCGACACCGTCACCAACCCGTTGCGCGAACGCCTCCCTGGTCTCGGGCAGCGAGACGGGTGAAATCGCACCGGATTGGATCATCCTGATCAGCGTTGGCGAATTGGCGAATGTCGCGTGTGAGGCACCGTCCTGTCCGTCGTTGATTTCGGATAGGTCGAGAACCGTGATGCCGAGCTCCTGAAGAGATTCAATATCACCGCCCTGGCCGACGCGCGCCGTGCCGCCGCGCAGGTCACGCGACAGCTTCAGCGCCTTATCCTTGCGCGATGCAAGAACCAGAAACGGATCGGGCCTGGGATCAATCACCGCAACCTGCGAGGCGAACACATCTACATCGATGTCGGGCGATGCCAATACAAGCGGGCTTATTTTTCTCAGAACGGACTTCTTGTTTGCAAGCGAGAGCTGGCGCACGGCTTCCATCGTCAGCAGAGTTCCCATGGAGTGGGCGACAACAGCCACCGTCTTCGCCTCGCTGCTTGCTGCCAGTTCGATGGTTTTCTGAAGGCCGTCCCTTGCGAACTGAACGCTGTCGCGATCGTAAAGATAGGCGCTGGTCTTGCCCGCCGATGGCCAGGAATAATGGATGCCGACCACCGGCTGGTTGAAATCGTGGATGAGCTGGGCCTGCCGGTAAACCCCGGAGACATACGACACGTTGTAGCCGTGAATGAAAATCATGACGATCCGGTCCGACGGCTTCAGACGGCGCAATTGCGCGTTGATGAGCGCCAGCTGCTCTTGTGCGGAGCCGGTTTCGCGAAATCCGGCAACTCCGAATTCGCTGGCAGGATCGGGATCGGGCGACGGGGTTTTTATCGTGCCCGGCTTCCGGTTCTCCGGCACCCAAACATCGATTTCGGCATAGGAAAGTTCCGAATTTCTTCCACCGCCAAACCTGACCTTCGGATCATCAACGGGTTTGCGGGGCGTCACGGCGAAAATCGGAACGGTCGTTCCTTCGGACTGCGCATCGTCGATGAGTTCAAACTGGGCGGGGGCACTGGCGCATGCGGCCAGAAAGAGGACCATGCCAAGCACCGAAAGACGGCGTGCGCGCATTGCAAACCATGCGCTTAAACCGGCGGCTCCGGTTTTCTCAACCAGACCAGGCGTCATGAGCCGGACGGGTGTTTTGGATTGGTCACGTCGACTGCCTGCCTGTTTCTGGACCCGGATTGTCGGATTTTACAAGGTGCGCCTCATGGGTAAATGTTCCCAAATGCACATGGCATGCGCGAAAATGCGACCGTGACGGAATTTTGCGCTCGATTAGATACCGTGCTCAAAAACGAAGGAAGCCATGGAAAACTGGAATGAAGTCCGCACAGCCTACGAGCTTTTAAGATGCGGAACCGTGAGCGGGACGGCAGATGTCCTGAACATTCACCGGGCAACTGTCATTCGCCATATCGATGCCCTTGAGGCGCTCCTGGGCGAGAAGCTGTTCATCCGAAGCGCAAAGGGGTACGTGGCGACCGAGGTCGGCGTGGAGTTGCTGGACGTCGCGGCCCAGGCGGATGAACGGTTCCGGCAGTTCGCCACGCGTGCCAAGTCCGGCGAGGCGGGGCTGACCGGCGACATCATCCTGACGGCGGACGGTCCTCTTTTGATGTTCCTTTTGCCGACGATCCGGGAGTTCCAAAAGAGCCACCCGCAGATCACGGTCAGGTTCGTTGCCGAGCGCCGTGTCCTGAGGCTGGACTATGGCGAAGCCCATGTCGCCATCAGGCTGGGCAAGGAGCCCGATGAGCCGGACAACGTGGTTCAGCCCTTCAAGACGATCCGGTTCGGGCTGTATTGCAGCCAGACATACATGGAAAATCACGGCGACGTCGTGATGGAAGACCTCTTTGCAGCGAACAGATGGGCACTCACGGAGAACGACGACTACGTACCGGATTTTTATGCCTGGCTGCGCGAGCAGGTGCCGGAGGACAAGGTGGCGTTTTTGAGCAACGATCCGGTCGGTGTGTTTCACGCCATCGAGGCGGGCGTCGGACTGGGGTTCCTGCCCCGTGACCGCGCGGCGCGGCAGCCCCGTCTAAAACAGATCAAACGGTCGGATCCGGACTGGTGCCTGAAACTCTGGCTGGTGACCCATGTCGACCGGCATCGAAGCGCAAAGGTCCAGACCTTTCTGGAGTATCTGAGGGAACACCCCGTC
>JBCDEN010000317.1:0-5566 GCA_039179715.1 Pseudomonadota bacterium | reverse complement strand
GTCCCGGGGAATGACGGCGGCCGAGCCGCAACGCCCGGCCACGGTGCCTGGTTCGTAATCGGGTGTGTTGAAAACGCCCGGCTGACCACGCGGACAATCCCGGTGCGCGAGCGGAAATCGTGTGCAACAGGCCGGCCGGACCTGATCGCATCAGGGCTTTTCCAGCCCTGATCATTCATTTGTACCGGCAAATCATTGGTTGTAGGGTTACGCAGCGCAAGGGCTGAGAGGTCTGTGCCGTTTGACTGGTTGGCTTTCCGGGTCGGGAGCCGGGCTGGAGGCATCCTATGGCAATTTTTCTTCTTTCTTCTGCTGTTTCCTTCATAATTTTCAACCTGCTCATGTCGGTAAAGGCAACATCGAGCGGCGATCGCTTCACGATCGCGGTCGGTGGCTTCGTTGCAAGAATTCCGAAATTCTTCAGTTTTATCTTCGCGATCCTCGTCGTCGCCTTCTTCTGCATCCTGTTCGTTTATCTCTCGTTCGTCTGGATCATCAGGCCCAGTCACGGCCTCTACAGCGTTTATGCGCTGTTCACGTCCCGGCTGACGACATCGACACTGCTGGGTTTTGTATTCGGCGGGCTGTTCGCGATCTGGCTGCGTCGGATCTACAAGAAAAAACCGGCGGGCGAAGAAGCGAAGTTTTCCATTCCGGAGAAGTTCGAAGCGGTGTTGCTGTTCGTGTTGTTCATCCTGGGCACAACGTCCTACACCGTGTCCGATCTCCTGAGCGGACTTCAGGTGGATTCGCCCGTCGTGAAGTTTCAGCTACAATCCACAGCGGGTGCTGCAAGCAGCACAGATCGGGATCCGCAGGCGCAGGGCGCGATTGACGACCTTTCCGGAACGACGGCTGCCGAAAACTCCGACCGCGGCCTCCAGCCCGCGCCGACGCTGCGCTACATGTACCTTCAGGTGGAACGGGACAGCGACTACCTGAAACACCACACGCAGGCTTTCATGACGGCGTATGAAGACAAATGCCGCGACGGCGGGACCGGCGATGATTATTGCGTGCAAGGGGCCGAAAAGTACCAGACGACCAGCCGCAATCTCGAAGAGCTTGAAATCGTCAAAAACAGTCTGAGCTACATTTTCGGAGACTATATCGGTTGTCTTTCCGCGTCCGAGACGATCCTGGAGGACGAGCATTACTTCGACAGGGCGTTTTCGGAGATCATTCCAAACATCAGGGAGTTTTATTGGGCCTCAGGAAAGCAAACCGCGCCAGGCGAGGCGACCAGTGCGGACCAGAACAGAACCACCCTGGAGCTGGAAACCGCCCTGGCCGCCGCCATCGAGCCCGTGGCCGCACATGTGCTCAATGTTGCAGACTATGTGGGGAAAAGACGGGGCATCCTGGAAGGGCGGCAGCTGGAGCGCTATGACGACAGCGTGGTTCAATCGCTGGCTCAGGCCAGAAGTTGCGAACTTGTCATGGCGCGCCTTGAACAAACGGATCAGGGTGGCGACCAGGCGGGAGGCCGCAGGTATGACCTGAGACTGTCAATCAATCAGGTTTCCATCAATCGTCCCTACCTTGCGATCGTATATGCCATGGCGCTTGCCCATGTGAATGATTTCGAGACGGGAATCACGACGCTTGACCGCTGGATACGTGTGGAACTCGGCGACGGGGCAGCGCTTTCCGATCTCGACGTTGACGATATCCGCTTCTGGTATCTGCTGCGCGTCAGGAGCATGCAGATCGCGCTCTACAAGGAATGGCGGCTGCGCTCTCGTTACCGCACGTTGCAGCGGCCCATACAGCGCGAGGCGTTCAATCAGCTCATCGACCTTCTGGACGACACGCGAAAGCAGATGAAGAAGATCCCGTCGGTGGAAAGACGCGCCAGGTATTTTCCGAAACCGACCTACGACGGGGTTCCCGGACGCACGCTGGAAGCCGTGGGTTTCCTGCGTCAGCCTCCTTTCAGGGGGTGTGGCGCAATTCAGGCGAGTTCGGAGAGCGAGCTGTTGCGGCCTGAAGACAGGCTGATCAGCGTTTATTACCACGTGCTTTACGTTTCAGGGCTCTATGGAATGGAGCATGAAGAGTACGATTCGACCCGCGCGGCGATTGTCAACGAGACGCTTACCGAAATCGCCAACACGGATTTTTCCTGCCTGTCACTGCCGGAACGGGAAACACAGATCTTCCGCGCCGAAGTGTTCCGGGCCTATGGTCTGGCCAGAGTTCAGGAAATAAAGCTGCGCAGGAATTTCGATGAAGCCTATTCGCAGTGGCTCAAAGCCAAACTGGAAATCGCGGTCCAGGCTTTCAAGGTGGCGCGGAACATCATCCATGATCAGGCTGAGGACGACAGAAAGTTGCGGGCGTCGTCCAATGAGCTGAAGATCCGGCTTAGAGTGTCGCATTCCGAATGGTTGCTTCGGGATCTCAACAGCTGGATTGATCGCGTTGAGTTGTTACGGCAGCAAAATCAGTAGATCAGTGCGGGTTGGGCCCGGACAAAACAAAGGCCCGCACGAAGCGGGCCGATTGTTGCACGCGTTGTCCGCAAAATCACGGTATCAGGAACGGTGCCTCTGCGAGAACCGCAGTTGCCAAACCCAACTGGATCATCAGCGATGTGATTAGAACTTTCACTTTTCTGCGCTCCTTTCCGGCGTTGTCAGTACCGCCTTGTAGCATATCAACATGAACGCTGCCTGAACAGTTTTGTCTCAAACTCGGCGCGAACACATGTCTGTGCATATTCTTTATATAGCACATTTGAGCCGAAATTTGAAGATGTAGCCACAATTTTTGCCGGGAGGCGCTGCGTTTCCGCTTTAGGCACAATGGGTTACCTGACCTCAATGGCGAGCGCGTGGACACCGTTTTCGAACTCTTCGGACAATGTCTCGTTGATGGCCCTGTGCTGGGCGACCCGGTTCATGCCCTCAAAGGACTTCGCGGCGATCTGGACCCTGAAGTGGGTTTCCCCGCCTTCGCGCCAGCCGCCATGGCCCCTGTGCTGTTCGGATTCATCGATCACATTCAGGGATTCAGGCTCAAATGCCTTGGTCAGCTTGGCGGTGATCGTGTCTTTTGTGCTCATATCGCTCAACGTGTGGTCAGAGTTTCAAATGTCAAGTCTTTGCTGGTTCGGCGAGGCCTGATAAAGTCTTTGGCTGCCCTGCTTCGGCCCGTCCGAGGTGCCGGAAATTAGCTTTGGACACCGGGGAAATGCAACACCCGACGGGTTGCCCGCCAATAGATAGAGTTCGATATTCGATCGCATGAAACTTGACTCAAAAATTTTCGACAGTATCCGGGTGAAGCCGGACAAGGAGCGCGCAGCGGAAGACACGCATCCTGTGTGCGATTACCCCGGCTGCAAGCGGCCGGGCGTGCACCGCGCGCCGAAAGGGCGCGACCGGGAGGGAGAGTATTTCAACTTCTGTGTCGATCACGTCCGAGAGTACAACAAGTCCTATAACTACTTCACCGGCATGGGCGACGAGGATGTCCGCTCCTACCAGAAAGACAGCCTGACCGGCCACCGGCCGACCTGGAAAATGGGTGTGAACAAGCAGGCTGCGGACGGTCCGGACGGCCACGATCCGCGCGCGCAGATGCGCGGCCGCGCCCGCCAGCGAGCCGAGCAGGTGCGACAACCTCGCCAAAGAAAGCTACTAACGCTTGAAAAACGGTCCCTGGATGTGCTCAATCTGCCTTACACAGCCCGTGGCGCGGAAATAAAAGCGCGCTATAAGGAGCTTGTAAAATTGAATCATCCGGACGCAAATGGCGGCGACCGATCTTCCGAAGACCGACTGAGGGAGATCATTCAGGCCTACAACGTCCTGAAAAAGGCTGGTTTCCTTTAAGACGGCAGCTGCCTGCCGGCTTTTCCCAAAAGATCCTTCCCGGTATCCGGGACTTCGGAGGACTGATGACTGAGACGACGACTGCGGCTATGGCAACGCCGGACACCGAGGTTTCTGTTGAAGAGGTGTTCGGATTCAAATCCAGCCTCAAGGTGCCCGCATTCTCCACGCCGTCGGAACATGTGCCGGAGCGTGACGACGACTACCTGTTCGACCGGGCAACCACGCTTGCGATCCTGGCCGGCTTCGCTCACAACCGCCGCGTCATGGTCACCGGTTACCACGGCACCGGCAAGTCGACCCATATCGAACAGGTCGCGGCACGCCTGAACTGGCCGTGTATCCGCGTCAACCTGGACAGCCACATCTCGCGTATCGACCTTGTCGGCAAGGACGCGATCGTGATCAAGGAAGGCCAGCAGGTTACCGAATTCAAGGACGGCATCCTGCCCTGGGCCTATCAGCACAATGTCGCGCTCGTCTTCGACGAATATGATGCCGGCCGGCCGGACGTGATGTTCGTGATCCAGCGGATCCTGGAATCGTCGGGCCGCCTGACACTCCTCGACCAGAGCCGGGTTATCCGGCCCCATGCCGCCTTCCGGCTGTTCGCAACGGCGAACACGGTCGGTCTCGGCGATACTTCTGGGCTCTACCACGGCACGCAGCAGATCAACCAGGCCCAGATGGACCGCTGGTCGATCGTGACCACGCTGAATTACCTGCCGCACGACAACGAGGTCGACATCGTCCTGTCCAAGGCGAAGAACTTCCAGACGGAGGAAGGACGCAACACGGTGTCGAAGATGGTGCGTCTGGCCGACATGACCCGCAATGCGTTCATCAACGGCGATCTTTCGACCGTGATGAGCCCGCGGACGGTAATCACATGGGCCGAAAACGCGGAAATCTTCGGCGATGTCGGATTTGCCTTCCGTCTGACCTTCCTCAACAAGTGCGATGACATGGAACAGTCCCTCGTGGCCGAGTTCTATCAGCGCTGCTTTGGCGAAGACCTGCCGGAATCCTCCGTCAATGTCGTGATGAGCTGAGGATCCGATGGCACCGCGTCCGGGGCATAATACCCTTCCAGGCAACAAGCCTGCACCGTCCACCGAGCCGTTCAAGCAGTCGGTCAGCGGCACGATGCGCGCCATCGCGGGCGAAGCGGAACTGGAAGTGCTGTTTTCCGGAGACCGGCCGGGCATCAGCGGCCTGACCGCGCGCCTGCCCGAACCCTCCCGGAAGGTAAACGCCCACGATATCGCCGTCACGCGCGGATTGTCGGATTCCATGGCGCTGCGCATTGCCTGCCATGACAAGGCGGTTCATTCAAAAAACCTGCCGCAGGGCTCGGAGGCAAGGGCGATTTTCGAGGCGGTCGAGCAGGCGCGTTGCGAAGCCGTCGGCGCGCGGCGGATGCAGGGCGTTGCCGAAAACCTTGCCGTGATGCTGGACGACCGGTTCAGGAAGTCCGGTGCACCGGATATTGCAAGCCGCGATGAGGCACCGCTGCAGGATGCCCTCTCCCTGATCGTGCGCGAACGACTGACCGGCGAACAGCCGCCGGAAAGCGCGAAGAACCTTGTCGACATGTGGCGCGACTGGGTCGAGGACAAGGCTGCAACCGAACTCGACCGGCTGCAGTCGGAAGTCGAGGATCAGAGCTCGTTCGCGTCGCGGTTCCGCGATGTGCTCAAGTCGCTCGACATGGTCGACGAGCTTGG
>JBCDEN010000171.1:0-7362 GCA_039179715.1 Pseudomonadota bacterium | reverse complement strand
GTGACGCCAGCATCATGATGGCCGGCGGGCAGGAGAACATGTCGCTGTCGCCCCACGCCGCGCATATGCGCAACGGCTACAAGATGGGCGACTACAAGATGATTGATACCATGATCAAGGACGGCCTGTGGGATGCCTTCAACGGTTACCACATGGGTCAGACAGCAGAGAACGTTGCCGAGAAATGGCAGATCAGCCGCGATCAGCAGGACGCGTTTGCCGTTGCCTCGCAGAATAAGGCCGAGGCCGCCCAGAAGGCCGGCAAGTTCAAGGACGAGATCACGCCCGTGACCGTCAAGGAGCGCAGGTCGGAGAAGGTGGTCGAGGATGACGAATACATCCGCCACGGCGCGACCCTTGAAAGTGTTGCCAAGCTGCGCCCGGCCTTCAACAAGGAAGGCTCCGTGACGGCTGCAAACGCCTCCGGCATCAACGACGGTGCGGCGGCGATTGTCGTCATGAGCGCGGCGGAGGCCGAAAAGCGCGGCCTGACCCCGCTGGCCCGGATCGCATCCTGGGCAACCGCCGGCGTTGACCCTGCCATCATGGGGTCGGGTCCGATCCCCGCGTCCCGCAAGGCGCTGGAAAAGGCCGGCTGGGCAGCGGCAGATCTCGATCTGGTCGAGGCCAACGAGGCCTTCGCCGCCCAGGCCTGCGCCGTCAACAAGGACATGGGCTGGAATCCGGACATCGTCAACGTGAATGGCGGCGCGATCGCCATCGGCCACCCGATCGGTGCATCGGGCGCGCGCATCCTGACCACCCTGCTTCATGAAATGAACCGCCGCGACGCCAAGAAGGGCCTCGCGACACTGTGCATCGGCGGCGGCATGGGTGTTGCCATGTGCCTGGAGCGCTGATCGCGCGGGATTGATCAGGATCATGGCCGGAAGACCCCGGCCGTGATCCAAGCATTGAAGTTTTCGAACAAAACACTCTGTTGAAGAGCCGGGAGCCAAGGCTCCAAGAGGCCAACTGGAAGTCAGGAGGAAGGGGAATGAGCAAGGTCGCACTGGTCACAGGCGGAACACGCGGCATCGGCGAGGCAATCTCGCGCGGTCTGAAGGACGCCGGCTACACTGTGGCAGCCACCTACGCGGGCAACACGGAAAAGGCGGAAGCCTTCAAGGCGGACACCGGCATTCACGTCTATAAATGGGATGTCTCCGACCCCGAAGCCTGCGCCGCCGGGATTGCCCAGGTCGAAAGCGAACTCGGCCCCGTCGACGTGCTGGTCAACAATGCCGGCATTACGCGCGACGGCATGTTCCACAAGATGGATTTCGAGCAGTGGCGCGCGGTGATCTCCACCAACCTGGACTCCATGTTCACCATGACCCATCCGGTCATCAACGGCATGCGCGGGCGCGGCTCGGGCCGCATCATCAACATCTCCTCCATCAACGGCCAGAAGGGCCAGATGGGCCAGACGAACTACTCCGCCGCCAAGGCGGGCGTCATCGGCTTCACCAAGGCGCTGGCGCAGGAGAACGCCTTCAAGGGCATCACCGTCAACTGCGTCTGCCCCGGTTACATCAACACCGACATGGTCGCCGCCATGCCGGAAAAAGTGCTGGAATCGATCGTCGCGAACATCCCGGTCGGCCGTCTCGGCCACCCGGAGGAAATCGCCCAGACCGTCGTCTACCTGGCCTCGGACGCCGCCGGCTTCATGACCGGCGCGGTCATGACCATCAACGGCGGCCAATACTACGCCAACGGCTGAAGAAATCGGAAACACAGGCTTTATGTTCCGAAAAAAGGCGCCTTTCGGCGCCTTTTTTACAGCAATGACTATTTTCTTAATTTAACCAACAATACGCTAACAAGAACTAGCTCCATTTGCTTTCATATTTGTAATAATTTCTTTCACATTATTTTTAATTTTCTGCAGTCTTTTGATTTGACTGTCGACATCCGCAAGTTTTGCTTCAAGATTTGAGATAATCTCTTGACGCTTCATATTTTCACGCGGATCGTCCGGCAAAAAGCGTCGAATTTCAGACAGCGAAAAGCCCAGCGCCTTACTCATGGTGATCGTGTGCAGGCGCGAGATCATCGACTCGGGATAGTCCCGGTAGCCGTTGTCCTGTCTGGACGGGCGGGGCATCAGGCCGTGTTTCTCATAAAAACGAATGCGTGACGTTGCCACCCCCGTCAACTTTGCCAATTCACCGATTTTCATTGCTCTTGACCTTAAACCATTGTCGAAGGTCTATATGACTTGGATCCAGAAAACAAGGATCCAGGACAATGCGAAAATATCGTAAACTGAAATCAATGCTACTGATCACGGCGATCAGCACGGCCAGTTTCACGGCAACCATGACGGCGGCTCAATCACAAAGCGCTGGCAAGCCGCCTTATGGTGACGCAATCATTGCCGGAACAAAGAACCTGATTGACGCAGGCGAGATACCAAACGCGGTTACATTCATCTCGGAGGAAGGCGAGATCGTCTTTCGAGACGTTCAGGGGTGGCGCGATATCGAAGCCGGCATTGCCATGACCGAGGACACGATCTTCCGTCACTTCTCGACTTCCAAACCGATGACCTGCGCTGCAATTCTGACGCTTGTGGATGATGGACTTGTCGACATAGATGCGCCGGTGAAGTCCTATCTCCCCGAATTCGGAGATATGCAGGTGCGTACGCAGGACGGGTTGGTGCCAGCGGAGCGCGACATAACAATTCGGCATTTGATGACTCATACGTCTGGCATCGTTTATGCCGAAATGCCGTCTCCCGTGTCAGCCGACTATGCTGAAGCCGGCGTGTCTGCAATCCCCAACCGTATGGATGAGACACTGGCCGAACACAACAAAAGGCTGGCGAAGCTGCCCTTGGCAGCACAGCCGGGGACTGAGTGGAACTACGGCGAGTCGATGGGTGTGCTCGGCGGCGTCGTTGAGGCCGTTTCGGGCCAGTCGCTTGGAAGCTATCTGCAAGAGCGCGTGTTCACACCATTGCAGATGACTGACACGGCATTCTACGCTCCCGGCGGGAAAGCTTCGCGTTTGTCCCAGCTTTACGCCCGGATCGCACCCGGGACATTGCAGATGGTTGGATATGCTCGTAACTTTGGCGGCGACCCAGGCCAGGAGCCCCTGCTGGAATACGGCGGTGCCGGACTGGTCGGCACGGCAGGCGATGCTATGAATTTCCTGCACATGCTCTTGAACAATGGCATGTTCGAAGGAAAACAAATTCTGTCCGAGAAAAGCGTCCGCCTGATGACATCGGACCAGCTTGAGCCGGCACTTGGCAATAGCCCTGTTCAGGTCGGACCGCCTGACGCGCGATGGACGAATATCGGCTTCGGTTTCTGCGGGCAGGTCGTCAAAGTCGGCGCTGACGGGTTCAAGGGCGCGCCGGGCGAATACAGCTGGGCCGGTTGGGCCGGCACAGAGATGTGGATTGACCCGGCGGCGAAACGGGCGGGTATTGTCGCGACACAAGCGCTTCCCACAGCCGGTTTGGATTATCCCCTGTCTGATGTCGTTCGCGGCGCAATTCATTCCGAATAACTGCTCTTGGCCACCAAACCGGTCACCGTGCGCTCGGCACATTTTGAGTCCATTTGAAAAAAATGTTCATTGAACTTAGTGCCAGCCTTTGGGGCTCCGGGTGCACTACTTCGGGGTCCCCACGTGGTCGAGAGAAAGCGTTCCGAGACGACCCCACGTAGTCAATTTCAAGAGCTGTGAACAGGAATCGGGCCTGGGGTCAGGACTCACTAATTGCGATGGCGCCGGGTCGAAGGACGTCGTACCAGTCGAAGGGCTCTAGATGACCTTCGACCAGATCGGCCGGCCGAAACCGCTGTCTTTTTGCGGGTCTTTCATGATGCCGTGGATCGAGTACTTGTCGCGCTTCACGATGGTCAGCGGCGCGAAAGTGTCGCTGACGCGGAAGTTGACATTGCCTTCGATCGTCGTCAGCCGGTCGCCATTGACGTCGACCACGAGAAAGTGGTGGTTTTCGCCCGGCTCTTTCGTGATCGGATCCTTGCCCCAGTTCGCGACACCATAATCGCCGGGCTTCACGTCGGACGCTTTCGTCACGGTCGTGAACAGCGTTTTCTTTCCAAATTTCGGTGCGGCCGTACTGACCATCGGCCAGAAGCCGATTTTGAGCCCGGCAAGCTTGTAGACGGCAAAAACAAACGCCCCGCACCACTTGCTGATATCCTTCGGTTTCAACCCCGCAGCATAGCGCTGGACATGGGTGTCCGAGATATGGAAGCAATTCGCTGCCTGGATATCCGGATTGCCGGTCAGCATGGCGATCTGCGCGAGGATGGCGCCGCCCTGGCGCTCCTTGGTCGTGCTGTCTGCCTGGTAGTTCATCGCGATCCGCTGGCGGTCCTTGCCAAGCTCGTCTGACAGCCTCCAGCCGTGCCGTTCATACATCTGACGGGCAATATCGCTGATGCGGTCGCGTGCGGCCTGTTCGTCCGCGGGCGGCGTCAGCGTCTTGATATGGGCAAGGAAGGCCTCAATGAACTTGTCCAGCGCACCCTTTGTCTGTTGTCCGACGATACCGTCTTTGGCGAGCCCATTGCTGCCCTGGAATTCGACCACACGTGCGTGCGTCTTGCCGCCGAAAATCCCGTCTGTTTCCAGCTCCGGATAGATCGAGGCACCCGCGTGGTTCAGGCCCCCTTGCACATATTCGACGGCCTCGCCCTGCGAGCCGATTTTCAATAGCATCATGAACGGTCTCCTCTGAAGCACGCACGATACCTTACCATGCGGCAGGTATTCCGGCACAATGCGTGTCCCGGTCCGGTTTGGCAATCGGGGCGCGGTGGTGCAGATGCACACGGGGAGAGACGCGAGCACCGCCATGCAGCGCGAAACGCGCCGTCAGGCAAGGATCATGCTGACACGGTGATCAAGGTCCCGGCGCATGGCCTCCGCCGTCCATCCGGCCCGGCCCCGGAACATATAGCCCTGCCGGATATCATAAAGCAGCCGGGCGCGTTCCAGCGAAGGGAAGTCTTCCGGAAGAAGCTTCTTTTCCTTTTCCCGCTCGAACCGGGAGGCCAGACGCCTGTCCGTATCCTCAATCGCCTTTTCCACCCGTTCCTTGACCCCTTCGACTTCACCAATGCTTGCCGACACGCTCGAAGCGAGGAAACATCCCTTCGCCCCGCTTTCATGCGTTGTCGCGTATATGATCACCTCTTCCAGGAACCCGCGCACGGCGAGCCGGATATCCGGTTCGCTTTCGAACAGGACAACCGGGGCGCAGCCGTCGACGTCGCCGTAAAGATCGATGGTCTTGAGGAAGAGCTCTCTCTTGTCCCCGAACGCGGCGTACATGCTCGGTCCGCTGATGCCCATCGCTCCCGTCAGATCCTTTAGCGAGGCCCCGTCATATCCCTTCGCCCAGAACACGTTCATGGCAGCCGTGAGGGCCTGGCGACTGTCAAATGTCCGTGGGCGGCCCATTTTTTTTGTATCGGTCAATATATATCTCTTGACTCTGTTGCGTTCCGATATTTATGTATCGATCATTATATATATCGCGGAGCCGTTGATGACAAATCCAAAACCTCTTGCAGGCCAAGCCTTCCCCAAAATCACCCTGTCCCGCCTTGGTGGCGGAACAGTGGAACTCGGAACACCGGCAAACGGACATGACTGGCAGATGATCGTGATCTATCGCGGCAAGCACTGCCCCATCTGTACGAGATACCTGAAGGAACTGGAAGAGATCGCACCCGAGCTGAGCAAGATCGGCGTCGACCTCGTCGCGGCATCGGCCGACCCGGAAGAGCGCGCCAGGGCGCAGACAGGCGACGCGGGTGTGCGTTTTCCCGTCGGTATCGACTTGGGTGTTGACCAGATGCGAAAGCTTGGCCTCTACGTTTCCGACCCCCGCTCCCCCGAAGAGACCGACCGTCCTTTCGCGGAGCCGGGACTTTATGTTGTGAACGGTGAAGGCAAGCTTCAGGTGGTCGACATTTCGAACGCGCCTTTCGCCCGGCCGGCGCTGTCATCAATGCTCATGGGGCTGAATTTCATCAAGAACCCGGCCAACAATTACCCGGTAAGGGGGACGCATCATGACACCGTCTGAGGAAGCGCGCCGCGAAGTCCAGGCTGTCATAGAGCGACTGATCGAAAACGTCGCCGGGAACAACACCGCGATCCTGGAAGAAATCTATCATGACGACATGCAGGTCATCATGCTCTCACCGGGAGATGAGGTCAGCGTATCCGGCAAGGCGGAATTCAGGGAGATGATCCGGTCGGCTCTTGAAGCCAACGGCGGCAACATCGGAACCTGGGCGAAGTTTCATCATGTTACGGCCGGCGGCGACAGAGCACACGTTCTCATCTCGCGGCAGAACGAGCTGACCGGGCCGGACCTGCAGATCACGCTGGGGATCGATCTCGTCCGCGAACAGGGCCGCTGGCAGATCATACGCGAGGTGATCGTCACGCGGCCGAGAACCATGGCTGCCTGAGCCTGCCGTAGCTGTCGGCCGCGAAGCGGCCCGTTTCGAAACCTGAACGACACGAAAGACCAAATGATGTATCCCGAAAAATCTCTAAAGGGGCTTGCTGCCGTCATGGCCGTTGCCATCCCCCTTGTCTCGGCAGGCGAAGCCCGCGCCGATCCCGTCGCCGAACTGCACAGCCTGAACGACCGCTTCAACGAAGCCGTGGCAGACCGCGATGCGGACGCGATCCTGTCGCTCTACGCAAAAGACACGATCTGGATCGAACAGGGCAAACCGGCAATTGAAGGACTTGAAGAACCCAGGAAACTCTTCGAATTTGTCACGGCCAACAAGGGTGAGGTCACGCATTCCGTCGACACGCTCTTCGTGTCGGATGACGGCACGCTTGCCGTCATGATCGGATCGGTTGACGCAAGGATGGAAAGCGTCGGAATGGACGCGACCGGAACCTATCTCTACGTGCTGAAGCCGGCCGGCGATGGTTGGGAAGTGGTCACGGACATGTGGCATCAACACGCGGAATGACGCCGGGCAGCCGCGCGTTACTGACGCGCCTTCGGACGCAGGAAATGCAGGAAGGACCTTTGGAACGTGTCAGGTTCAGTCTGTGCACGCGGCACCACTTCGACCACATGCATGTCGAAGACGGCGATCATCTCCACCTGTCCGTCGATCAGCGTGACTTCCTGCCGGGACGGCCGGATGCTGAGGGTGCCGACTAGCTCCACCGGTTCATAAATGGAACCGGCCGTCCAGTTCGTCGCAAGCGTGTAGCGGATCATCTGGTTCGGGTCCGGCGCAGGCATGTGAGAGCACATGCCCCGTTCAGGAACGAGATAGCCGCTGGTGGACACTGCATTCTGCGCATCTGGAACCGGGATGACAT
>JBCDEN010000474.1:0-3969 GCA_039179715.1 Pseudomonadota bacterium | reverse complement strand
GGATAGCCGTCGAAGGACGTGGCAACGGTGGAGGCAACACCCGGTGCGTTGATCAGGATCGACGAGGTCGACCCGCCGAAAACCGCACCGTAATAGACACCCGCCAGCAGGATCAGCGCCGCGGACGGATCGCCGATCGTGATGGCAACCGGGATCATGATGGCGATGATCGACATTGGACCGAGGCCCGGCAGCATGCCGATGAAGGTGCCGATCAGACAGCCTCCGACAACCATCATGATGTTTGTAAACGTGAAGGCCGTGGAGAGGCCAGTCAGAAGTCCTTCAAGCATCTCAGCCCCCGCTCACGAAAAATGGGAAAGGACTCAGGAAGATCCCGAGTACCACATCCACCAGGTACCAGACCGTGCCCGCCGCGATGGCCGAAACAAGCCCCATTGTGATGTAGCGTCGCTCTCCAAGGATAAAGCTGCCAACTGTCAGGAACAGGAATGTGGCAGCGAGAAAACCAAGGGGTCTCAGCAACAGCGCATAGGCGACCATCAGGGCGAGCAAGAGCACTGCCTGACCGACCTTGTATTCATGCAGACGCGACAGGTTGATATCCGCTGCATCTTTCTTTTCGGGAGATTTCTCAAGTCCCAGCAAAACGGACAGGGACAGCAGGATCCCCCCTATCACCAGAACCTTCGGAAAGCTCGATGGCCAGATCGGACTGCGCTTCATGATCGGCGGCAGCAGCGCGTCCATGGTGAAATAGGCTGCATAGCCATAGGCCAGACAGATCAGCAGGATGACTAGGGCCAGCCAGCGGTCGAGCGCCATCGTTCCCCCCCAGGATGTTGTGATTGGTTGACGCGTCCGGGCGAACCCGGACGCGCATATCGTCTTGCCGGTGAGAACCGGGACTTAGAGGAAGCCGAGCTGCTTCATCAGATCGCCGATCGTCTGTTCCTGCTGTTCCAGGAAAGTGCGGAAATCATCGCCCGGGTTGTGGATGTTGACCCAGCCGTTGCGTGCACGCACTTCTTCCCACTCCGGGGTGTCGTACATCTTGGCGATCGCGCCCTGATAAGCAGCCAGCTTGTCAGCTGGAAGGCCCGGTGCAGCAAAGAAACCGCGCCAGTTGACAAAGGTCGTGTCATTGCCCTGCTCGACCATGGTCGGTGCATCGGCATAGGCATCCACGCGCTCCGGAGACGTCACGCCGATGATGCGGACTTCACCGGCCTTGGCCAGTTCAACAGCCTCGGAAAAGCCGGTGGAAACTGCCTGGACTTCGCCCGAAAGCAGACCGGCCATCGTCTTGCCGCCGCCATCGTAAGGCACGTATTTCAACGCAACCGGATCAGCGCCGGCTGCCTGGAAAACCATGGCTGCAACGAGGTGGTCCATGCCGCCTGGAACGGAGCCACCGCCGACGGCAGTTCCTGCCGGGTCAGCCTTGAAGGCTTCGATCAGACCGTTGACATCCTGAATGTCGCTGTCAGCAGGCACCACGAGGGCTGCGTAGTCACCAATCGTTCCGGCAACCAGGGTCAGGTCACGGAAGTTCTGCGGGAACACACCGGTCAGCGAACGGATCACGATCGGGGTCGAGTTGACCATGAGCGTGCCGTGGTTGCTGTCGGCGTTTTCGATCAGGTAACCGATGGCCTTGCCGCCACCGCCACCGGACATGTTTTCGTAGGATGCGGAGCCGACAAGACCGGCTTTGGTCAGGGCTTCGCCCGTTCCGCGCGCGGTTCCGTCCCAACCGCCGCCGGCACCGCCCGGGATCAGGAAGTGAATGCTGTCGACGGCTTCGTCAGCGAACGTCGGTGTTGCGAATGAAAGAGACGCGGCAGCAGCCGCAAGAACGACCCGGCGGGTCATCTTCATAAGTGTCATAATATCCTCCCAGACACGCAGAGGCTTCACGAGCCTCTTGCAAACCACAAAAGAAGTGGGAAAGCTGACAGGAACCTGTCACGTCATCAAAAACATTGGCAAACGGCTGAAAACATGCGCTTCCTGCTGATCGAGGACAACGAAAAACTGGCAAAAGCCATTGTTGATCGGCTGAGTCTGGACGGGCACGTGGTCGATCACGCGCCGGATCTGGAGACCGCTGCGCACTGTTTGGCCAGCACGGGATACGAACTGATTCTGCTCGATATCATGCTGCCCGACGGCGACGGCAGAACCTTTCTTGAAACACACCGCACGGGCGACAACGACACGCCCGTGATCGTCCTGACCGCGCGCTCGGAAGTCTCGGACCGGGTTCGCATGCTCGATCTCGGTGCCGACGACTACATCACGAAGCCGTTCGACTTTTCCGAACTGGAAGCCAGGTGCCGCGCCGTGCTCAGGCGCCGCCAGGGCGCGGCTCGCAATCAGAAGACATTCGAGGACGTGGTGTTCGATCCTCTGGCAGGCACCGTCGCGGTCGCGGGAGAGGTATCGGATCTCAGGAACCGCGAACTGCGCCTGCTGGAGGTTTTCTTTTCCGCACCCGACATGATCTTTTCGAAGTCCCATCTGGTCGACCGGCTGTTCTCCTATGACGAAGACGTTTCGGAAAACGCGATCGAGGTCTATGTCGGCCGGGTGCGCAAGAAACTGCAGGGAGGCCGCGTCAGGATAGAGACCGTGCGCGGCGTCGGCTACCGGATGACCGCCACATGACGACCGTCCACGCGCGTGGTTCTCTTCGCAGACGCCTTCTGCTTCAGCTTCTTCTGGTCGCGGCAATTCTCTCCGTCGCGCTTTACTTCACAGTCCGCGCGCTCGCGCAGCAGGCCGCCGAGACGACCCAGGACAACATTCTCATTGCCTCCGCCACGGCTATCTCGGAAGCGGCCCGGGCCGAACGTGGCCAGATTCTGGTCGACGTTCCCTATTCCGCCCTTTCCATGCTCGGGTCAATCGCCGAGGAACGGGTGTTCTACCGTGTCACGGCGGACGACCTGACCGTGACCGGCTACGATGACCTGCCGATGCCGCCGGCCGCCTCAGAAGTCGGTGCAGCGGTCTTTTCCACCACGGTCTACAAGAGTGACGAAGTCCGCATTGCAGCACTTCCAAGGCGCCTCACCGTTGGCGACGAGACCGTGATCCTGACAGTTCTCGTCGCCCAGACCCGGCTGGGCCTTGCGGCCGTTTCGCTGCAGATCTCCATCGCGGCCGCCGCCGCCGGCGTCGGTTTTTTCCTGTTGTCGGGCGCGCTCAGCTGGTTTGCCACCAACAATGCCATGCGCCCGCTCAACCGGCTCGCCCAATCGGTCGAGCGCCGGGGGCCCCAGGATCTCAGCCCGGTGGCGACATCCGCGCCGACCGAACTTGTCCCCCTGCTTCAATCTCTCAACACGTTCATGGCCCGCCTGAGCGCTTCGCTGGCGCGAACGGAAGACTTCATCGCGGAAGCGGCACATCACGTCCGCACACCGCTGGCAACAGTGCGAACGCAGTCCGAAATCGCCATGCGCAGCGTGCGCAAGCCTGAAAACAAGCAGATCCTGCGCGAAGTGATCCGTGCCGCGGACGAGAGCTCGCGCTCCGCCGGACAACTGCTCGATCATGCCATGGTGGCACTTCGATCCGACAACCTTGAAAAGGAAAGACTGAACATGAAAGATCTCGCCCAGGACGTGATCCGGTCGATCAGTCCGACCGCGGATCTGAAGGATATCCGCATCACCTGTTCCGGTTCCGACACCACGAGCTCTGTCGAGGGGGATCCGATCCTGCTCCAGAACGCCCTGCGAAACCTGCTCGACAATGCCGTGAAATATTCACCCGAGGACAGCAGGATCAAGGTCGAGATATCGGAAGCCGTGTCCAAGGTACAGGTCGACGTGCTCGACGAAGGCAGAGGGCTTGGTGACGGCGACCGGCAGCACTTGACGCAGCGCTTCGGGCGGGGAGACAACGTGAAGGATGTCATCGGATCAGGCCTCGGCCTGACGATTGTCGACGAAGTCGTGCGGGCGCACGGTGGAACACTGGCATTGACGGACAATCCGG
>JBCDEN010000646.1:0-2835 GCA_039179715.1 Pseudomonadota bacterium | reverse complement strand
CGCCGTCACGGGGTTCACCTCGGTCGCGGCACAGCGTCTTGTGCGCGACAGGATGCGCAGGCGCACATTGCCGAACGTCAAAACCTGTCCGACAGCATCGAGTTCGGAAAAGGGCGGCAATCCGTCAATCTCGATATTGGCTCGGAAACGTCCCGGATGAACCTCGCTTCCGACACGCTCGCCAAAGGCCTTCACCGACGCGAGATTGAGAACCGAAATCGCATTCATCATCTGGGGCGACACAACCGAGACATCCGTGAAACGATGCGGTGCCGAAGACACGAAGACAGGGGGCTCGGGGTCGCTCAGGCTCAAGACCTCGTGCAGGAAGCTGGCTGCTTCGCCGCGTGCGTCAGAACTTGTCATGTCGAATTCATGTGTCCGGCCGTTCGCGTCGATTGAAAGGAGTTCTCCGTCAGAGCTGAAACGGGTTTTCAAGCCTGCAAGCGCGGCCTCCTTTACCAGGACCACAAAGCGTTCCTTGGGCAATGGCTCCGGCTTATCCGGATCGAAACCGGAATCATAGCGCGCAAACCCGTAAAGACGATCTCCCGGAATGCCTTCGCCCTTCGAAAGCGTTAGGGAACTGAGCGGCTCGGCGCTCATTCCCTTGACCGGAAAACGGTTCAGGCGGGATATCGTCACGGGAAGGTCAGTCATGGACGGTCTCTGTCTCGTTGAGCGGAGATGGCCGCGCGGTCGGTGGCTCGCTGTCGCCAGGAGAAATGCCAAGGCATCAAACACCGGATGCGTCCTGCGATCAATTGGCCGTCTGCGTCCAAGGCAATTTGTCCCAGTGCGAAAAGGCGTTGCGCCGGATCATGTGATCGCTCTCAATCGAGATCCCACAGATCGTCGCCGCAGGCATCGCTCGTCCAGGCCTTCTGCTTCAGGCTTTGCAATTCGTCCGACAGGCGCTTGATCTCCTTGTCCCGCCCTTCGAGCGTTGTTTCCAGAAGCCTGATCCGGTCTGTCAGCGATGCGATCTCTTCGTATTTCACAGTCGTGCCTCACTGTTGGTCTGGAACCGTACAAATCCAGGACTTGTCGTCCCGGTTTGGCGCGCCTGCATCAAGACCGGGATCCAGTACACCTTGTGGCCAGATACTTGAAAAGAAGGAAGTGAAACAAGAGTTTATCAGGTTCCGGCCTTCCGCAGCACATCTGATCCGCGCATGTCACTCACCCCGTCGGACCGAACGTCTCGAAGTGAATATGATCCGCAGGTACACCGGCAGCTTCGAGCCCGTTCCGGATGTCCGAAAGAAAGGCCGCCGGTCCGCAAAGCATGTACCTTGCCTCCGGGCCGGCATCGAGCGCGAGCAGTCTCCCGGCGCTTACACGCCCCTTGCCGTCGTAATCCCTGCCGGGCAGGTCGGTGTCGTGCGGCTGGCTGTAATAGATTTTCTTCCGCAAGTGATCATTGTCGGCGACCAGGCGGTCGACCTCTTCGCGCAGGGCGTGATCGCGTCCGTTACGGGTACCGTGCACATACCAGACGGGACGGTCTTTCTTCTGCGCACTTGCATGCAGCATCGACAGCATCGGCGTCAGTCCCACACCTGCGCTGACGAGCACCAGAGGGCAATCGGTGCAGGGGATCACGAAATCACCTGTCGGCTGACGCGCCGCGATCAAGCCGCCGGCATGCAAGTACTCATGCAGGTAACGCGAGACCAGCCCCTGGTCTTCGCGCTTGATGCTCAGCCGGTAGCGCGTCGTGTCCTCTGGCGATCCGGACAAGGAGTAGCTGCGTTTGGACGGTTCGGACTGTCCGGGTATCGGGATTTCGACCGGCAGATGCTGGCCCGGTGCAAACGGCTCCAGAGGACGTCCGTCGGCAGCTTCCAGGTAAAACGAGGTCACGGCCGGCGTTTCCCAAACCCGCTCTGCCAGCCGAAAGGGCCGCGACAGGTGGTCCTGTTTCGTCCAGCGGAGCCCGACTGCGCCCGGGCGGTCAAGCACCGCATCGATCTTCAGGTCGATGAAGCGCCAGGCGTCCTGGTCGTGTGCGTCGGCCGGATCCCAGTCGATCGTGGCGCGCCCGGAAACATGCAGCAGGCCGCCGGTTTCAAAGTCCACGAACAGAACACCGATCCTGGGGTTCGACAGGATGTTGCCGATCGTGTTGAAAAAGTTGTTTCCCGCATAGTCGGGTATCCGCAGGTGTGTGCTATCGACGATCTGCACGAAACCCGGTGCGCCGCCGCGATGAGAAGCATCGAAGCCGTTCGACGCGGCACCGCCCGCGCCCTGATGGCCCGATCCGATGAACAGCGTATCGGCAGACGTGATTCGCGCGATCTGATCGTCGCTGAGGGATGCGCTGCGGGCGGCCTCGACGGCTCTGGTCCTGGGAACCCGCGTCCACGCGCGTTCGTGGATATATTGCGGGCAGTTGCCGAAGGACTGCCGGACATCGATGGTGTAGCCGTCCGGACCCGGGGTTACCCGTCCGCTGAAGCGATTGCGGCGGCGGGTGGCAAGCTCGATCCCCAGCACACCGATATCGGAACCTTTCGTGAAGGCTCCGGCAAGTGGATCGCTTGCCTCCAACTCGGTTGCCAGTGAGATCCGGCGCGGATCGGGCGACGTCGCGAAACCTTCGGGGCCATCGACGATGGTGATCCATGTCCGGCCTTCGGTATCACCGCCGGCAACCACCAGGAAGGGTTGCGAGGTGTGGAACTGGCGATGCTGCTCGGGCAGGTAATCGCGGATGAAGCCACCGGCCCAATTCGCGACATCGCCGACACAAGCGCGCGCCTGGGCTTCCAGTTCTCCAGAGTGAAACGGAGTGTTCGCAAGCGGCTTCAGCATCTTGGTGTTCCTTTG
>JBCDEN010000730.1:0-2347 GCA_039179715.1 Pseudomonadota bacterium | reverse complement strand
GTGATCGTATCGCCGCGTCCCGCATAATGGAGCTTGTGAGCTGTTTTCAGGACAAGGTCCTTGCTGAATTTTTCCATTCCCAGAAGCGGCATCTTGCGCTCATCCTCGAAGGCATTGGACACGAGGTAGAGAAGCGACTTCCTGTAAGGGCCGACCGAATCGTCCTGTTCGCGCTGGTCGATCAGATTGTACTGCACCAGTTGCGCGATATCGGAGGCGGCCTGTTTGCCGCCAATTCTGGGATGATAGTACCTGTTGAAGAAATCGATGGTGCAGGCCGGTGCCATCAGGGAGCAGGACCGGACCGGTTCGGAGAGCGGGTTGACGCTATTGAGCCGGTCGAGCAGATGGCCCAGGAAAATGCCCCCGGCGCTGTGTCCGATCAGATGTATCTTGAGCGGTTTTTCGCGTTTGGCATTGCCCTTAAGCAGAATTCTCAGCGCTTTCGTGCCCCCGCCGGACGAGACGAAGGACTGACCGGCGTCGCGTTTCATGTCCCGCCAGATGGCCCGTCCGGGAAGCCGCACAGTGGTTTCGAAGACACGATCGAAAAAGTTCGAAACACTGCCAACCCGGGCAGCCGCCTTTGCATTGGATGCAAAGATGATGTCTCCGAGCGTCTCGAAAAAGCCCGTCTCCCACATGAAGTGGATCGGGTAGATGCCGTTGCGCTTGAACACCTCCTTCATTTTCCTGACGCGATTCGCGGAGGCATTCTGGTCGTTCAGGCCGCCATGGGCATAGAACATGAGGTGCTTGTAGTCGCGTCCGGCCGTTGCGTCTTCATCTGCCAGAAAGTTCGCGGTTTCCTGGAGACTTGCAAGGGGGGTCGGATACTTCCCCGTTTCAACGAGATTGCCGTCATCGAGATGGATGATATGTCCGACGATCTCCTCGTGACGGGGCCCGCGGGCAGTTGGCGAGCCAAGCAGGTTCCGGCTGCCGTCGTCCGGGGACTGGACGGTGAGGTCGAAGGAGTCGGGGGTCGGCACGTTGAGCCGCAGAACCCAGGCGTCCATGATGTTCGCCGACCAGTCTTCATAGCGCCAGCGGGCAATTCCGGGCTGTCCGTTGAAGCCGCCCCATTGTTCTCCCCAGGAGTTCTGGATCAGGAAACCCTTGTCGTCATAGCCGACGATGATGAACGCGTGTCCGCCTTCGGTAATGTTCGAAGGGGCAATGTCTCCCCGGCGCGGACGCTGCCATCCCCGGTGCACCATCGCAGAGGCATAAATCACCCCGGCTTCGTTCAGGGCCGCGTGATAGTCGATGATCTGGGGGCGCAGGCGGAAATAGGCTCCAAGGCCGACCTTTCTGGCATCCTCTGCCTGATGCTTGTTCAGATACCAGTTGCGCTCGCCTTCCCTGTAGGGTGCAAGGTCCTCGCTGCAGACGCCGTTGTTGAAGAACCCTTTCAGAGCGGCCCTGATGCTGGAGCCTTCATAGTCTTCGCCGGGCCACTCGTCGTTGAGCTTCGCCATCTCGTAGAGCATGCGCGCGCTGGCGAGAGGCGCTTCAACCGGAATTGAGAGTTGGCTGTGCCGCTTGCGGTTCAGGAACGTGATCGCGCTGGAAAGCGCAAAACCGGTGCAGGAACCTTCACCACCCTGGTCGCGGATCGGGCTCATGTCCGGACCGGGCGGGTCCATGGAGAGGTTCAGACCGAGCAGGGCGGGCTCATACATGCGATCGCGCAGGTCGGTCGCATCCCGCGGAACGTTCAGGACGCGCTGGCCCAGCGACGGGCCGGCGACAGGTTGCGAGGCCTTGATCGCCGGCGTTTTCTTTTTTGCCGCCTGTGATTTGGGTTTCTTGGCTTGTTTCGCCTTGGCTGGACGTTTGGCCATATCGTCTCCCCCCTCGAAATTATTTATGGTTGCATATAGGTTGCATTTTTTGAATTTATCCGTTTTCCGAGTATAGGCATGATCCGGAAGCGGCGCAATTTCACCTAAGCTGGGGTGGTGACGGTGACTCGAAACCGGGCTTGACCACAGGCCCTTCGCAGCCGCAGCGCAATTGCAACAATTGGAAATAATTGGATCATATTGCTGCAAATCAGCCGGTCTAGCGTCTCCATAGATGCGAGGCGGCATGATGCGTCCCCGTCTTCGACAAATTACCGGTTGAAGGTTGGCGCGGCAGGCTGTTTCATACTCGCCGAAAGAATGACTCCGGAACCGGGGCACCTTCCAGACCGGCGGTCACGTTTTCGTTGCGGCCGGTTGAACAAGAACGGATCGGTGAGGGACATGTGAAAGCAGGTCCCGAAAAGGCGGTCCAAGGGGAAGAAACGAATAATGGCAGGGTCGAGCGGCACGTCGCCGAGCGGGGAAGATACCTTTCC
>JBCDEN010000177.1:0-7245 GCA_039179715.1 Pseudomonadota bacterium | reverse complement strand
GCATGAGAGTGGGGTGCATGACGTTGCAGAGGCATGCTAAGACACCAGATAATAGGAGGTAATGTGCGGGGAATAGGGGTAGGGTGCAGAGGCGTGCTCAGATGCATGAGAGTGGGCTTACCAAGGAGATGTTCCTGAACCATCTCTACGGCGGAATGGACGAGCCGGAACTGAAGATCATCGACGTCTTCATCTGTAAGCTGCGCAAGAAACTCGCCTCTGCGACATCGGGCAAGAACTATATAGAGACGGTCTGGGGCCGTGGATATGTTCTGCGCGAACCGGAAGTCGAAGCGGCAGCGTAACCGGCAAGACCAAACGAAAACTCAATAAGAAGCCCCGGATGGATCATCCGGGGCTTCTTTGCGTTTGACCGTCGTCTTCACGCCTTGCGAAAGAAAGGCCGGCACTGCCGGCCTTTTCCCACGGGTGCGGCGTCGCTCAAAGATGCCTCGGGTAAGATGCTGGAACGTCGCGGAAACCGCTGCCGTCAACGGCAACATAGCCGACAGCCGGGAACGGCATGTGGTAACCGACAAACGGGATCCGGTCTGCTGCAAGCATGTCGAGGACCGACCTGCGGGTTGCCGCAGCTGCTTCCTTGTCCATGTCGAAGCGGACTTCCCATTCCGGGCGCGCGAGCGACCAGACATAGTGATTGGCGAGATCGGCCGCCAGGAGAAGCTGCGCACCGCCGCTTTCAAGCATGTAGACCGTGTGACCAGGCGTATGGCCGTGTGCATCCATGGCGGTGATACCGGAAGCGACGGAGCCGCCGCCGTTCAGGAAGGTCATTTTCTCCGCAAGCGGCTTGACGTTTTTCGCCATCAGCTTGGTAACGCCGTTTGCTTCCGCGTCCATCGCCGCCCAGAAATCATATTCCTTCTGGGCAATCACGTAGCGTGCATTGGGAAACGCGGGCCCACCGCCTTCCATCAGGCCGCCGATATGGTCCGGGTGCATGTGCGTTATGACAACGATGTCGACCTGCTCGGGCGTATAGCCGGCACTCTCCAGCGCCGCGCGCATGTTGCCGCGCGCCGGACGACCGCCCTCGCCAACACCCGTGTCGAACAGGACGAGTTCGCTGCCCGTGTTCACCAGTGTGGGCGTGAAATAGGCCTTGAATGTATCGGACGGAATGAAGTTGTCGTCGGAGTGGGCGACAAATGCATCCGGCTCAACGTTCATGCCAAAGGTTTTCTGCGGCTCGCCGACCGTGACAGCCCCGTCAAGAAGCGTGTTCACCTCGAAATCGCCAACGCTGTATCGCGCGATGGGGGCGGTCATGGCGCCCTGCTTTTCCGCTGCCGCATGTGCAACACCCGCTGTCGTCAGGCTTGCGCCGGCGATCGCTCCACCGGCTCCCAAAAGAGCGGCCCGGCGCGTCAGTTCAACTTTTAATCCCATTTCAGTCTCTCCGGCAGCCTCGACATTTTCAACCTGGGCGACCGAAAAGAAACAACCCGAGGCCTGTTCAATTTCAGGATTGCGTCTCGCTTACCGCGTCGCCCTTGCGGTCAAAGTGGCGCAATAGAGCCGAAAGGAAACCCGCTTCTTCTTCAAAGACCTGTTATTTCGCGACTTCTTCAACTGAAGCGCATTCAAAATTAAGTTATATCTTTCAAAAAACTACATGAAATGCATTTCATGCTTCTTGAATGACGCGGTGGTTTTGCCATACTTCGGCAGCCGAAATCAAAAGTCACCCAATGAGCCGAACCTATACAATTCAGGTATTCTTTCTGGCGCTGGCATCCGCATGCCTGCTCGCGTCAACGCAGATCCAGCGCCCGGACACCTGGCCGCTGGCGGGGCTCTATCTCTACTGGGGCGTGCGCATTCTCCTGGAAGCAGGCCTTTTCCTTGCTTTCCTTGAGTTGTTTGCAAGACTACCCAGCACCTGGGGCCGCATCCGCTGGTCGGTTGTGCTGGCGGCGCTGGTAAGCCTCGTCCCTTTCGCCCTCGCGGTGACGGCGCTCGATCTTATCCTGGGCCTGCCCGAGCTCAACGAGATGGTCAGGACCAGCGCATCTGCAACGGCGGCTGGCAACGCCGCTTCAGGCGGTCAAACCCATATCGGTTCGTTCCTGCTGGAAATCGTTTATCTCTCGGACAACCATTTCGTGCTCTGCGCCCTTTTGTCGATCCCGCTGTTTTTTCAATCAGCGCCGATGACAGCCGGCAAGGAAGTTTCGGAGCCCGCGATGCCATCGGGCAGTCCGGAACAGCTGGAGCCCCTGCCCGCGGAACAACCCGTTCCTGAGAGCGGGTATCAGCGCCACATTGAACCGCCTCTGACTATGCCGGTTCTGCGTGCCGAAGCGCAGGAACACTATGTCCGCCTGACCACCGCAACGGAAAACCGGATGGTGCTTTATCGCTTTAACGACATTGTTGCGGAGCTCCCTGATGTCGCCGGAATGCAGGTGCATCGCAGTCATTGGATCGCCTTTGAGACCATGATCCGTCTGGTCAAGGAAGACGGCCGGCTCTGGCTGGAACTGGCGGACGGCGAACGCGTCCCGGTAAGCCGGAAATACGCCGACGAAGTGCGCGGGAAAGTCGAGGCTCTGATGCCGGAAACAAAAAGGGCGGCCACCTGACCGCCCCTGGTTTGTTAGCGCCGGAAACCGGCTCCGCCTCCGACGGCAAGCCGTGGCCCCGCAGGTGATCCAGCCGCCGCCTGAACGGCCTGCTTTTTCTGGAACAGACCCCGTTTGCCCGGAACCGGCTTGAACGCATCCGTCAGGCCGACCACGGTTTCAGCCGCCCCCAGAACGAGATAGCCGTCATCCGGAAGCGTCCTTGAAAGCCGGCCGAGAATCTCGGACTTGGTCGCCTGATCGAAATAGATCAGAACGTTGCGGCAGAATACGATGTCGAACTCGCCGAGATGCGTGAAGCTCTCGAGCAGGTTCAGCTGCTTCCACTCGATCATTGAGCGCATCCCGGCATTGATCTGCCACATGTCGCCTTTCTGGTCGAAGTATTTCAGCAGCATCTGGATCGGCAGCCCGCGTTGAACCTCGAACTGGCTGTAAAGACCGGTCTTGGCCTTCTCAAGCACTTCCTGGGAAAGGTCCGTGCCCAGCACCCGCGTCCGCCAACCCGGCATCTTGGATGCCTCTTCCTTGAGGCAGATCCCGAGCGAATAGGGTTCCTGTCCGGTCGACGCGGCCGCGCACCAGATCTTCAGCTGTCTGCGCGTGCTGCGCGACTCCAGAAGCGCCGGCAGCATCGTGTCCTTGAAATGGTCAAACGGCGTCTTGTCACGGAAGAAGAAAGACTCGTTTGTCGTCATCGCTTCGATGACTTCCGTTTCAAGCGCCCGGTTGCCGCCGCGCTGCAAGGTCTGGATGACCGCGCTCAGTGTCTCCAGCTTGGAGCTCCGCGCAATTGGCTGCAGCCGGCTTTCGACCAGGTACTGCTTGTCATTGGACAGCACCAGACCTGAACGCGTCTTGAGAAACGTCTTGAGGAATTCGAACTCGCCGGGAGTCATCGTGTATTCCCCTTCAAAACGCGTGATACTTTCGGGCCGATCTGGTTCAACGGCAGAATGTCGCAGCACATCCCGGTCGCCGCGGCAGCGCCCGGCATCCCCCAGACAACGCTTGTCGCCTCGTCCTGCGTGATGATGCTGCCACCGCCGGATGCGATGGTCTTCACCCCGTCCGCACCGTCATGGCCCATCCCAGTCAGGATCACGGCAAGGCTCGCAGAGCCGTAGACCTTGGCAACACTGTCGAACAGCGGATCGACGGCAGGCTTGCAGAAATTCACCGGAGCACCGTCCGTGAGCCGGATCTTGACCGCTCCGCCATCCTTTTCGACAATCATGTGCTTGCCGCCAGGTGCGACATAGACGTTTCCGGGCTTGAGGATTTCGCCGTCCCCGCCTTCTTTCGAGGGCCGGAGAGCGGCTTTGCCAAGATGTTCGGCAAGGATCGACGTAAACGTCGGCGGCATGTGTTGCGTGATAACGACGGGCACGTCGTTCATCGCGGTGCCGACTTCCTTCATCATCTCCTGAAGGGCCTGCGGCCCGCCGGTCGACGATCCGACCGCAAGAATGCGCGGGCGCGCCGAGGAATACGGCCTCGTCTTGAATTGCGGAGCGGAAGCAGCGGCTGCCGGTTGCGCAGCGCCTCGGAAACTGGCCCTGGTATCGGTCGCGGGACGGGCGGAGACCGGTTTGACCGGCTGTGTGGTTTTTCCGGCACGGGTTTCCGCGCGCATCGTTCTTGCCGGACCGCGCATGCGGATCGCCCGTGCACCGAGCGCCTTGACCTTGTCGATCAGTTCGCGCCGGAAATCAACCGACGTGGTGACTTCGGAATTCGACTCAGGCTTGGGAACATAATCCGCTGCGCCCAGCGAAAGCGCCTTAAGGCTGATTTCCGCATTCCGTCTGGTGAGTGTCGATGCCATGATGACAACAAGGTCGCGCTTCTTTGCCAGCATCAGCGGCAGCGCCGTCATGCCGTCCATTTCCGGCATCTCGATGTCCAGAACGACCACGTCCGGATTGCTTTTTTCAATATCGTCGACGGCAAGTTTGCCGTTCCGGTGAGAACCGACGACTTTCAATCCCTTGTCGTCGCCGAGCCAACGGGTCAGTAGACCGCGAATGACGACGGCGTCGTCGACGACCATGACTTTGATAGGGTCACTGCCGGGGTTAGCGCCCACAGGAGCACTTCTCTGCGCTAATGCCATTAAAGACTGCCCAAACTCGAAACTAGATAAGACCGACTTCCTGAAACTTGGCTTCGACGATTTCCCTGTCGAACGGCTTCATGATGTACTCGTTTGCCCCTGCGCGAATGGCACGGGCAATATGTGCGACGTCGTTTTCTGTCGTGCAGAAAACAACCACCGGGTTTTCGCCGCCTTCCTCGGTCCGCAGACTTGTCAGGAACTCCAGTCCGTCCATGACGGGCATGTTCCAGTCAAGCAGGATCGCGTCGGGCATGGTCTTACGGCAGGCGTCGAGCGCTTGTTGCCCGTCTTCCGCTTCTTCGATTTCGAAGTTCATGTCTTCGAGGATCCGGCGGGCCACTTTACGGATGACACTCGAGTCATCAACGACGAGGCACTGTTTCATCACCTGTTACTCCACTCGTGGGCCATTGGCCCGTTACGCTGCTGCCATCGGTTCGGTAAACATTGCGCCAAGCAGACGGTCGACATCCAAAATGACCATCAACTGACCGTCGAGACGGTGCACACCGCCCGAGATTTCTGCCCACCGGCGGTCCAGGTTTGACGGATTCGACTCAGCCGAAGCAATCGGGAGATTCAAGACCTCTCCAACCGTGTCGATGACGAGCCCGTAGCTTTCCTGTTTGTACTCGATGCCGACCGCCATCATCTGCTCGTCTTCGAGCGGAGGCAGATGCAGCCGGCGGCGCATGTTGATTGCAGTCACGATCCGGCCGCGCAGGTTGAGAACGCCCTGCACTTCAGGCGCTGACATCGGCACGCGCGTTACGCTTTCCGGCACAAAAACATCATGCACCTGGGAGATCGGCAGCCCGAAAAGCTGCCCTCCGATGACCACGGTCACATACTGGATCATGTCGCTTGCGGCGTCTGCATCCGTGTCCGCATTGAGTTTGTGTTCCAGCACACTCATGCTGCTACTCCCAATTCATTGGAGAAGACGTCTTTCAGGGCTGCGATCAGACCTGGACGGTCGAATTTCGCGACGTAGTCATCAAACCCGGCCTGGCGGCCACGTTCGATCGAAGCCGGCGTTACCAGCGATGAAAGTGCGAGCATCGGGATATTGCGGAACCGCGGATCACGCCGCAGGGACTCGCAGAACTCGAAGCCGTTGATCTCGGGCATCTCGATATCGCTGACGATCGCATGGAACTTGTCGCCGTTTTCCAGCAACTCGAACGCCTGCTGCGGTCCGTTGCACGTTGTCACGTCGTAGCCTGCTGCTTTCAGGACGGGTGTGAGCATGTTGCGGAAGAAGGAACTGTCGTCCACGAAGAGAACCTTCTTCGTCAATGCCTCGATATCCATCTCCTTGCGCATGAACCAGTCTTCGAAGGCCTGCGGCAGGTAGTACCCCAGATCGATGATCTCGGTCGCACGTTCCTTGACGACCGCCGACCCGAGAATACCGGGGCGCTCCGATCCGACTTCGATGTTCATCCGGTCCTCGACGATATCGACGATTTCGTCGACGACCAGGCCCATGGACCGGCCCGCATCGGAGAACACCAGCATCGGCTGCGTTCCTTCCGTCTTGTGACAGTCGCCGTCGTTGACATAGACCAGAGGCATCAGCGCACCGCGGTACTGCACCAGATCCCGCCCGTTGGAACGCTCGATCTTGGAGACTTCGAATTCCTCCAGGCGCGTGACCAGCGACAGCGGAACCGCCTTCGGTTCCGGCGCTCCGGCGCGGAACAGGAGAAGGGAAATCGAATTCTGTCCCGTCATCGCCCTGCGCTGCAGATCGTCCTGCTCTTCTTCCTCCGACTCGGCAACCGAGCTCGATGCGTGGCTCGCCATCGCACCGGCAATGCCGTTCGGATCGATGATCATGATGACCGAACCGTCGCCCAGAATGGTGTTTCCGGAGAACATGTTGAGATTGCGGAGCATCGTCGACATCGGCTTGACGACGATTTCCTCCGTGTGGAAGACACCGTCCACGACAACGCCGAAAGTCTGGCTTCCGACCTGCATGACGACGATGAAACCGTTGTCCTCATTGATTGCCTTGTCGACGTCCTCGCCTTCATAAATGCCTAGAAGCTGCGACAGATGCACCAGCGGCAGCAGCTTGTTGCGCAGGCGCAGGACCGGCGTGTCCTTGATCCGCTCGATCCGGTGCTCCGAATTGGTCTGGACCCGCACGAGTTCCACGACCGAGAGCTGGGGGATCGCGAAACGGTCGCCGCCTGCCTCGACGATCAGGGTCGAGACGATCGCAAGCGTCAGCGGGATCTTGATGATGAAGCTGGAGCCCTTGCCGGTCGTTGACCGCAGATCGACGGTACCGCCGATCAGTTCGATATTGTTGCGCACCACATCCATGCCAACACCGCGCCCCGAGACGCTGGTAACTTCGGCTGCGGTGGAGAACCCGGCGTGGAAGAGGAACTTGTGGATCTGGGAATCCGTCATCTTTTCGACTTCGGATTCCGTGGCCAGTCCGCGTTCCAGCACCTTGGCCTTCACGCGCTCAACGTCGATGCCCTTGCCGTCGTCGCGGACCTC
>JBCDEN010000623.1:0-3005 GCA_039179715.1 Pseudomonadota bacterium | reverse complement strand
GTTCAAAAGCCGCTCGAACTCTTCGTTCCAATAGGTCAGCTGCAGCTGGCTGTTATAGTGAACCAGACCGCCCGGGAAGTTGTCGAAAAACGCCTGCAAGGTGTCGGCCTGCCGCCTGTCACTTGTGATGTCCGTCAGCGATAGAACCACACCGTCCTGCGCATGGTCCTCGCCTTTGACCGTTTTGATGCCGAACCGCAGCCACTTGTCCTGTCCGGTCGCAGAGTTTTTCAGACGGACCTCCCTGTCCTGAATGCTCTCGGGTGCGCTTATTGCCATGACTAGCGGGTTCACCAGAGATCCGTCGGGCGAAACGACGCCCTGAAGGCCGTGCCGCAGGTCATGAACGCTGGCATTCGCAAGGGTTGTTTCGGCGCAATCGAGCAACGACGCTGCAGCTGGGTTGAAAGACCGGATGCGTCCTTCGGTATCCAGGAACAGGATGCCATCCCGCGACGCCTCGAACGTAGTCCGTGCCAGAAAATCGGCTTCGTGCACGTCACCCGACGCGGCCAGATAGGGTTCGGTTCTTGCGCGCGTCAGCGCTTCGCGCAGATCAATCTCCGTTTTCCGGGCCCTGACGAGGCCCTCGATCACCTGGGCGGCATTCTTGATATGCTCAATATCGGCCTCGCTGACCGAATGCGGTTTCGTATCCATCACGCAGATCGTGGCGATGCGGTGCTTGCCGTCGACTTTCACCGGGCACCCAAGGTAAAAGCGTGCGCCGAAGTCTCCCGTCACCAGCGGAATGTCCCTGAATCGTTCGTCCAGGGTTGCGTCGGGGCAAATCACGACGTCGTCGGACAGAATGGTCTGGCCGCAAAACGAGTTTTCGCGCGGCACCTCGGTTGCTCCGAGGCCGAAGGCTGCCTTGAACCAGATGTCGTCTTCGTGAACGATCGACACAACGGACATGGGGCAGTCGAGCAGGTGGGCTATATTCGACACCACGGCATCGAATTCCGGCTGTCGTTCCGAGCGAAAGATCGAAAGCCGGCGCAGGGCATCAAGTCTTTCGTCTTCAATTTGAGCCTGTGCGAGCGTCATATTTGGCAAGGACTCCAAATCTAAAGCTGTATTTGCCTCTGCCCGGGAAATATTATCGGTTTAATTTCAACATATACGCAATAAACTCAAAATTGAAATGTCGCTATGCAAAAGAGCCAAATAGTTGCATGTGTTCCAAAAGAAATTATCAGGACATACTCAATTATGACAATGAATTATGCTTGTGGCTTGTTGCCCAGGTTCGTCGCAAACGCGCGCAGGAGGCCGGATTCCCACCCTTCGCGGCCGCGAACTTTACGGTGCCTTGGTTGATGCGCCGGCCAGGTTTCGCATAGCGTTCCGGAAGCAGGCATCAAAAAACCCGGCGCGAAGCCGGGTTCAGGAAGCGTGAAGAAACGCTTGGCGCGCTCGAGGCGCGCTTCACGTCATGCGGCGCGGCGGAAAGAAAGGCTCATGCCGCCACCCGTAGACCGGCTACGGCGGCGCTCTTCCGGCGGAATGTAGACGATCGCACTGTGCTCCGAGCAATAGGAAACCCCCGCTTCGACGCGGTTGTTGCACGGAAACGTGTAGTTGCCTGCATCGCCTTCTGCCCATTTGCAGCAGCCAGGACGCGGAAGAGACAAGTCAGCCATTTTATTTTCCTTTTCATTCAAGCGACAAAAGCGCTCGAGCATCCTCGGGAGGAGAGGATCCGAACAGCTTTCGATAGATCTCGGATATTGCCAGCGCCCGGGACGTTAACAGCCGTCCAACCCATCACAGGTGCCCTTCAGCAAGCGCAGGCATTACATAAGCGGCATGTCACAAAAATGCAATAGTACAAAGGGCAATTCCGGCCTGCATTCAGCGCATAGCAGGTTAACGTTTAGTGACAGAAATTCAGCTTTTGTCGGCGTCGCGCTGATCCGCAAATGTCCCGCCGGCGTCCCTCAGGGCTTCGGGCGTATCCAGATCCAGTCTCGCAGACGGTCCGATCTCGACTTCGACGACAAAACCCGGGTTTTCCGAAATGATGTGTCTTGCTCCGATATCGCCGCGCAATGTCGCGAGTTCATGGAAAAAACGCTTGTCCCAAAGGACAGGATTTCCCCGCTTGCCGTCCGCGGTGGCGGCAATGATGAGACCATCGGGAGTGTCCCGGTAGGTTTCGATCATGGTGCCTATGTCCGCAGCGGTGATCATCGGCATGTCGCCGAGCAGAATGATCACTGCGTCCGTGTCGGGGGCGAGCGCTTTCATCCCGGCCCGGATAGAACTGGCCATGCCGTCTTCGAAGTCGGGATTAAAAACCGGCGCAATGTCGAGACCGGCAACTTCTGCGCTCACGTGTTCACCAAGGTGGCCGGTGACAAGCAGGGTCTGTGATGGGTTCACCGCAGCCGCGGCTTCGCCGACATGCCTGACGAGCGACTTGCCGTTCAGTCTTGCAAGCAGCTTGTTCGGTCCGCCCATACGTGAGGACTTTCCGGCCGCCAGAATGATGACTGCAATCCTGGATGCCGGCGTGTGCCGTTTGACTTCGCGCGGCTGCGGTCTGGTTCCGATTTCCATCAGCAGGCCCCCCACGCCCATGGCGGTTATGTCGTCCGGGCCCGTTTCCACACCCGCAAGCAACCGGTCGAGCACCCAGTCGAAGCCGTTTTCCTTCGGACTGCGCGCGCAACCCGGCGCACCCAGAACGGGTGCACCCGCGAATTCTGCGAGCATGAGCAGATTGCCCGGATCGACCGGCATGCCCAGGTGGGAAACCGTGCCGCCTGCAAGATCGACCGCCGCGGGAAGAACATCGAGCCTGTCGACCACCGCCGACGCACCGAACAGAACCAGGAAATCGGCTCCCGCCGCCGTCTGCGCCGCCATCGCTGCGGCAACGGACCGCTCATCGTGGGGCACGCGCTCTTCGGCAACAATCATGCTTCCGCTCGCGCGCAGCCGGTCTTCAAGGACGCGCCGTGTCTTGTCCATCGTCTTGGTCTTGAGATGCGGCAGGC
>JBCDEN010000148.1:0-7763 GCA_039179715.1 Pseudomonadota bacterium | reverse complement strand
TTGAGGGCAAGATGCCAGCCCAGATCAAGGGGCAGTTCGCGGTCGCCGATACGCACACCGTCTGCAGTCATGCTGGGCGTTTTGCCGGTACCAAGCTCGAGAGCCTTCAGGCTGAAGGCAGGTTGAAGGCCGCTGTCTGCAAGGAAGAGCAGCGGAATATGCCGCGGTGTGCCACCGCCGTCGGTCACGATGTTCACGAGACCTTCGGTGGCAACGTCCGCGAACCGGGTATCGGGTGCAAGCGCCTCGCGAACGACAGGAACCGCGTTTGCGGTCTGTTCCGTTTCGCTGACCTGGGCGGCGACCGCGATCACCGCTGGCAGGGTCTTCAGGGCCGCCGTCAGCGCGGCGTCATCTGTTTCCCCCGATGCTCCCGACAGGAGGATGTCGACTGCGAGCGCAGCCGCACCCGCCTCGCGGATCTTCAAGATCAAGTCGGCGAGCGTTTTCCGGCTGAGCGGATACGAACCGGCCTCCGAAACCGTCCGGTCATCGATTGCGACAATGACAATGTCATCGGGGGCGGGCCGTTGACCGGTCAGCGTGATGCGCAGATCCAGGAGTACCGTCTCGAAACGGTCGATGAGGCTTGCCTTGCCTGCAAGATGCTGCTGGCTGAGCAACCCGGCCCAGATCAGGCCGGAAAGCAGCGCGGCGGCGGCAACCCAGCGCGGCAGCGCCGATGTCATCGCCCGAAGCGGTTGAGCAGATCTGTAACGCGCTGCGCGCCCCATTCGCGCACCACCAAAGGTTCACCAGGGGTCACGTCGACCCCGAACCCGGGGCCCAGAACAACCGTGTCGCTACCGTCGGGCCGTGACACCGACACCTCGCCCTCGGCGACGAATACGGCCGTCTTGCCACCTTCGACATCAACGGCATATTCCGTACCGCGAACGGCGGCGATCGCATGTGGTGTCCGGATCTGGAACGGGCCGCCGCCCGGTTCGGCCTCGATCAGGACCGCATCCGACGACACCTCGACATCGGTGGGCCGGCCGTCGGGCGCGGCCGTCACGATGCCGAGTGCCGCTGCGGCTTCCGCTTCGATGACAAGTCCGCCCGGGCACTGATAGGCGATCCGGGGCGGGTCGGTAAGGTCGGTTGCGGTGCATCCCGCAAGCGTTTGCGCTGCCCCTGCGTGAGGCAACAGTATGACCAGAAGCGAGAGCACCGTTGGCAGGACGAAGTTTCTCATTGTCACCTCTTCGGAAAATGCTTTTCAAACGGATTTGATTGGTAACATACCTGCATGTCGGTAGCAGAACGTGCTTAAAGTTGTAAGAAGCCGATTGCGTCAAATATAGGCAGAAAGAGGTGAGAACATGGAAGCCGACCGGGAATTCGACAAGGAGAAGCTGCTCGGCAGGAGTTTCGTGTTCGAGGCCCTTGACGCTCAGGCGCGCCACGAGCTGGCGGCCTTTGCCTATGTGAAGCGATTCAGGTCCGGGGACGGGATCTTTTCCATGGGCGATCCGGGCCAGAGCATGATGGCGATCGCCGAAGGCACGGTCCGCGTCAGCATGCTGACGCCAAGCGCACGCGAAATAACGCTGAACGACCTGCAGGCCGGCGACGTTTTCGGCGAAATCGCCCTGCTGGATGGCGGCGACCGCTCGGCCAGCGTCAAGGCGCTGACCAATTGCACCCTGATTGTCCTGGAAAGAAGATCGCTCCTTGATGTGCTCAGCCGCAATCCGGATCTCTCCATTCACCTGATAGAGCTGTTGTGCCAGAGAGTGCGCCGCTCCGACGAACGCATGATCGAGATCGCGTTTCTGGATCTGCCCGCGCGCCTGGCAAAGCTCGTCATCAGATTGACCGAGGCCGCTCCGGGCTCGCCGGACAAACCCTTGAAGAAACTGTCCCAGTCCCAGTCAGAGCTGGCGGGCATGATCGGCAACACGCGCGAAAACGTGAATCGATGCCTCAGAAGATGGCAGAAGGCGGAGCTGGTCATGCTGCGCGACGGCTGGCTGATCATCGACAACCGCGAGGCCCTTGAGGATCTTGCCGAAGGGGATTGACCGCCAGCCGGGAGATCCCTTGGTGACGGTGGGATCACTGGTGACGGGATGAGGAATTCAATGAAGGGTGAGATTTCTGTATACAGGCCTGCGTTCAAATTTGTATATTACGAAGCCACGGTTCACTGAGTGGGAAGGAACACCCGTTGACAGCTCAGCGCGGCGGTAAGACCGTCTATGGTGCGAATGTTGGAATTCTGATGCTGGAAACGCGCTTTCCGCGCATTCCCGGTGATATGGGCAATGCCCTGACCTGGCCGTTTCCGGTTCAGTACCGCGTGGTGCGCGGGGCCTCGCCGGACCTCGTTGTCAGGTCCGACGCACGACCGTTGCTCGACGTCTTCATTGCAGCGGCAAAGGACCTTGTTGCCAGCGGTTGCGACGGCATCACGACGAACTGCGGCTTCCTGTCGATCCTTCAGGATCAACTCGCCCGCGAGATAGATGTGCCCCTGGCAACCTCTTCGCTGATGCAGGTTCCCATGGTCCAGTCGACGCTCGCCCCGGGAAAGCGTGTTGGCATCCTGACAATTTCCAGTCAGACGCTGACGCCGGATCATCTGGCGGCAGCAAATGTTCCGCTGGATACACCTGTTGTCGGGACCGAAGGCGGCAGGGTGTTCACCCGGGACATTCTCGGCGATGCGCCTGAAATCGACTTTGCCGCTTGCCGCGAGGACATGCGCGATGCGGCCCGGGAACTTCTTGCCAATCATGAGGACATCGGCGCCATCGTCCTGGAATGCACCAACATGGTGCCCTATGCGGCCGATATCCGCCGGCTGACCGGCCTGCCGGTCTATTCCATCTACAATTACGTGCTCTGGTTCCAGCAGAGCCTTGCGCCTGCAAGGTTCCCGGACGAACTGGACGATCCGCGTTGGGGGTGAAGCCTCAAGCGCCCGGCAGTTTGAAAGCGGGCGGTGAGCCTACCGGCCTAAAAACTCGGCACGTAGAGCTGTGAATAGGCGAGACGGACGAGTTCGATGGTTTCGCCGCTGCGCCGTTCGATATGGCTGCGCAAGGCCGCAACGGCCGTGTCGGTATCTCTTTTCTTTACCGCATCGACGATCTTGCGATGGGCCGGCAGGGACGGATCCAACTGTTCTCCGTCCTGCATCTGCTCGCGGATCTGCCGGAAATTGATCAGACGGACATAGCGGATGCGTTCGTTCAGGTTGCTGAGCAGCCTCACCAGTTCGCCATTGCCGGAAAGCGCGGTCAGCCGCAGGTGGAACTCCTCGTCCTGCTGCAGCACTTCGGTGAGGTCGGTGCACGTGAAGTAGGTCTTTTCGAACTCGTCAAGATAGTCGCAAAGGCCCTGGATCTGATCGTCGCTGGCATTCTCGATGCCTCGGATCAGGCCTTCGGTCTCGATGGCGCAACGGGCCTGGTAGAGCTCCAGCACCTTGGCCGGTTCCAGCGGGCGGCAGAAGAACCCCTGTCCTTTCGCGAGCGTCAGGAATCCTTCGGCGACGAGGCGGTTGAGCGCTTCGCGCAAGGGTGTACGGCTGGCGCCAAGCCTGGTCGTCAGAGCGGATTCATTGATGCGCTCACCCGGCTTGAAGTCGAAATTGATCGCCATGTCGCGCAGCGTCTCGTAGACGCGGTCAACGCTGCTAAGACGCTTTGTCATTGTGGTCCTGCCGTGCACATCAAATCGGTTGGTCCCCTGATAGATCAAAAACCGCGCTTTGTGAACATTTGCGCCTTCACATTTGCCTACAGAGCTGTATACAATATTGAGTGCAGGTGAAAAAGCCCGCCTGAATGGCGTCTTGTCTGGGGGATATGGTGCAGAACAGTTTGAACGGCGCAGAGGCGATGGTGCGGTCCCTGGAGGCCCATGGTGTGCGTCATATTTTCGGACTTTGCGGCGACACCACGCTGCCCTTCTACGATGCCATGCACAATCTTGACCACGGCATCACCCATGTCCTGACGCGCGACGAGCGCAGCGCTGCCTATATGGCCGATGCCTATGCCCGCGTTACCGGTCGTGTCGGCGTGTGCGAGGGGCCATCCGGCGGCGGCGCGACCTATATCCTGCCCGGCCTGATCGAGGCCAACGAAAGCTCCTACGCGGTTCTGTCGATAACCACCGACATATCCGTCGGGTCCTACGGCAAGTATCCTTTGACGGAGGTCGATCAGGAAGCGCTGATGCGCCCGCTCACCAAGTTCAACACCGTTATCAGACGCGCGGATCACATCCCGCGCATGGTGCGTCAGGCTTTCCGCGCCATGACGACGGGCCGTCCCGGCTCCTCGCATCTCGGGCTTCCCTACGACATTCAATACGATCCGGTGCCCTTGGACGACATTTGGGCAGACCCGAAGCTGAGCACGTTTCCCTCCTACCGCGCCGCCCCCGAACCTGGTGCGGCCGAAGCGGCTGTCGAGGCCATCCTGACGGCGAAATCACCGCTGATTGTCTGCGGTGGCGGCGTCGTCATTGCAGGCGCGATGGACGAACTTGACCGCTTCGCAAGCTGCCTGGATCTTGCCGTTGCGACCTCCATTTCCGGCAAGGGATCTCTTGCCGACACCCATCCGCTCTCACTCGGTGTGGTCGGGTCGAACGGCGGAACGGACGAAACCTGGGAAATGATGGAAGCGGCGGATCTGGTTGTTTTCATGGGTTGCCGCGCCGGGTCCACGACGACGTCGCGCTGGGAAGCGCCGAAACCGGGCCAGCGCATCGTGCATTTCGACAGCGACCCGATGACGATCGGTGCGAATTATCCGACCGAGGTCGGCGTGGTCGCAGATCTGAAGCTGGCCTTGAGCGAAGTCAACGCCTGTCTTGACGCGCGTGAGGGCACGCTTCCCTCCTTCGGCGGAGCGGCGACGGTCGCCGATATCAAGCAGCGCAAATTCGCAAAGTTCCAGGCCCTGGTTCAAAGCGATGCAGACCTGATCATCCCCGAACAAATCATTGACACCTTGAACAAAACCCTTCCTCATGATGCGATCGTGGTTTCGGATCCTGGAACAAGCTGCCCCTATTACAATGCCTATTCGCAGCAACAGCACGCTGGCCGTCAGTACATCACCAACCGTGCCCACGGCGCGTTGGGTTACTCGCTGTCGGCCGCGCTTGGTGCCTGGTACGGGCGGCCGGACAAGAAGGTCGTCGCCATGATGGGGGACGGGTCTTTCGCCTTTACCTGCGGCGAACTGGAAACCGTCATGCGCTCCGGAGCGCCGATCACCTATGTCGTCTTTTCCAATTCCGCCTTTGGCTGGATCAAGGCGAGCCAGTATGCCGACTGTGACAAGCGCTACTACAATGTCGATTTCAATCGCACCGATCAGGCCGCCGTGGCCGCCGCGTTCGGCTTGAAAACCTGGAAGGTCGAGAAGGCCGCGGATCTCGAAGCCGTCATGAAAGAAGCGATGACCCATGACGGACCGACGCTTGTCGACGTGATCTGTCAGCCGCTTGAAGAAGCCGCCGCCCCGGTGCGGCGCTGGATGGGGTAAGCGATGGGCCCGGCTGCGTCTCCCCATGTTGTCGTGATCGGTGCCGGCGTTGTCGGCGTGTCCACGGCAATCTGGCTGCGCCGGGCGGATATCAGCGTCACGGTCGTCGACCGCGTAAAAGCAGGCACCTCCGCATCAACCTCCTACGGCAATGCGGGGGTTCTCGCGGCCTGTTCCGTTGCACCTGTCACGGCGCCGGGTCTGGTGCGCAAAAGCCCCCGCATGCTGCTCAATCCGGATTTCCCGTTGTTCCTGCGCTGGTCCTATCTGCCGAAACTGACGCCCTGGCTGCTGAAATACCTGTCGCATGCCAATGACAGCGACACGCGCCGCATTTCCGAGAGCCTCGCGCCGATCCTTTACGATTCCCCGTCACAGCACGACGCGCTGGCCAACGGGACTGCAGCCGAGGACTGGCTGGTTCATTCCGACTACAGTTTTGTCTATCCCTCGCGGGCCGCGTTCGAAGCGGACGCATACACCTGGATGATCCGGCGTATGGCCGGTTTCGAGCCGGACATTCTCGAAGGCGGCGCGGTTCGCGAATATGAACCGAACCTCTCGGAAGACATGAAACTCCTGGCGGTCATGCACGATCACGGCTTCGTCCGCGATCCGGGCCGCTATGTCGCAGCGCTGGCAGACGAAGCCAGGAAGCTGGGTACTGATTTCGTCCAGGCCGAGGTGAAGGATTTCACGTTCACCGATGGCCGGGTGACCAAGGTCATCACGGATGGCGACGGCATCGACTGCACACAGGTGGTGCTGGCGACCGGCGTCTGGTCCGGATCGCTGGCAAAAAAGCTCGGCCTTGCCGTGCCGCTGGAATCCGAACGCGGCTACCACATCGTTCTGCAGAATGCCGAACACGGCCCGGCGACGCCGATGATGGTGACCACGGGCAAGTTCGTCGCGACCCCGATGAAAGCCGGCCTCAGATGCGCTGGCGTTGTTGAATTCGGCGGATTGGAGGCACCTGCCTCCAACGCACCGCTTGACCTTTTGCGCAGGACGGTTGCGCAGACATTTCCGAAATTGACGTTTGAAAAGGAAGAGAGCTGGCTTGGTCATCGCCCGGCTCCTTCCGACAGTTTGCCACTGATCGGAGAAATCGGGGCATCTGGCGTCTTTGCCGGCTTTGGGCACCATCATGTCGGCCTGACGGCCGGCCCCAAGACCGGGCGCATTCTGGCGGGTCTCATTTCGGGAGACCGCCAGAATATTGACCTGTCGGCCTACAACCCTCAGCGGTTCTAGGCCGGCAATACGCAAGCAGCGTGTCCCGCAGTAGCGGGGCATGAGGGGACAAAATAACGAGGAGGTTCTCCATGTCCGGAATAACGAAAATCCTTATGGCCGGCGTTGCCGTTTCCACATTGGCGGCAGGTTCCGTTTCCGCTGAAACATGGGACATGCCCATGGCGTATGCAGCGACCAACTTTCATTCCGCAACCGGTGAGAAATTTGCCGAATGCGTAACCCTCGGCACCGGCGGTGCGCTGGAAATCAAGACCCATCCCGGCGGCTCCCTTTATTCGGGCGCCGAGATCAAGCGTGCGATCCAGACCGGACAGGTTCCGATCGGTGAGCGGCTGCTGTCGGGTCACCAGAACGAGAATGCGATCTTCGGCTTCGATTCCGTGCCGTTCCTTGCAACCTCGTTCGAGGATTCGGAGAAGCTGTGGGAAGTGGCCAAAGAGCCTTTGACCGAAATTCTCAAGGAGCAGAACCTGCACCTGCTCTACTCCGTGCCGTGGCCGGCGCAGGGCCTTTACTTCGACCGTGAAGTGAACTCCCTGGAAGACGTCAAGGGTCTGAAGTTCCGCACCTACAACAACGCCAGCGCGCGCATGGCGGAACTCGCAGGCATGCAACCGGTCCAGATCGAGGCGGCTGAAATCAGCCAGGCCTTCGCCACCGGCGTGGCCCAGGGCATGGTGTCTTCAGGGTCCACCGGTTATGACCGCAAGATCTGGGAAAGCCTGTCCCACTACTATGCCGCCGATGCGTGGTTGCCGCGCAACTACGTCATGGTCAACATGGACAGCTGGAACGCGCTGGACGACACCACCAAGAATGTCATCAACGGCTGTGCGGCCATGGCGGAATATGCCGGTGACTGGCGCTCCATCCAGTACAACGAGTTCACCGTCAACGAGCTTGGCAAGAACGGCATGACCACGGGCCGCGTAAGCGACACCATGGCCGGAGAGCTGCGGGCGATCGGCGAGACCATGACCGGAGAATGGC
>JBCDEN010000303.1:0-5695 GCA_039179715.1 Pseudomonadota bacterium | reverse complement strand
TGATCTCGCAACGCCGTCGGCGATCATGATCTCGCCGTTCCTGTTCTCCAAGTCGAGCGAGTTCGAGCGGTATCCCTATGATCCCGACAACGCAAAGAAACTTCTGACCGAAGCCGGGTATCCGGACGGGTTCACTGTCGGCATGGACTGCCCGAACGACCGCTATGTCAACGACGAGTCCATCTGTCAGGCGGTTGCAGCGATGCTGGCGCGCGTTGGTGTAAAGGTCGACCTGAACGCACAGCCCAAGGCAAAGTATTTTGCAAAGGTCCTTGCCTCAGGCGGTTTCGATACGTCGTTCTACCTGCTTGGCTGGACACCCGGCTCCCTGGACAGCTGGAACGTTCTGTCGAACCTGATGAACTGCCGCAACGAAGCTGGTGAAGGCTCGCCGTTCAACCTCGGCGGTTTCTGCGACGACAAGATCGACGAACTGACAGGACAGGTCCTGACGGAAATCGATCCCGAAAAGCGTGACGGCCTGATCGCCGAGGCCTACAAGATCAGCCACGACAACGCCTACTACATTCCGCTTCACCAGCAGGGTCTCGCCTGGGGTGTTGCGGACAATATCGAGCTCGTGCAGCGCGCCGACAACCAGTTCAAGTTCCGCTTCATAAACAAGAACTGATCCGAGACACGACTGCTCTGCGCTCCCGGCGACGCCGGGAGCGTCTTTTCATGCCAGACCCTAAAGAGCCGAAATGATTGGTTTTGCGACGCGCCGCCTGATCCAGGCGTTGATTGTCATGCTGGTGGTGGCCCTGCTTGCCTTCACCATGTTCCGTTTCGTGGGTGATCCGATCAATCAGATGGTCGGCATCGAGACATCGATAGAAGAACGCGAAGCCCTGCGCGAAAGGCTCGGGCTGAACGATCCGGTACCGGTCCAGTTCCTGCGGTTCGTAACCAAGGCCGCACAATTCGACTTCGGAACATCCTACCAGTTCCGCCAGCCGGTTTCGGAGCTTTTCGCCAAACGCATCCCCGCGACGCTGGAACTCAGTCTGACATCCGCGCTGTTTGCGCTTCTCGTCGGCATTCCGATGGGGATTTACGCGGGTCTCAACCGGGAATCAGCGATTTCCAAATTGTTCCTGTCCGTGTCGCTTGTCGGGATTTCTCTGCCGACCTTCTTTATCGGAATTCTTCTTATCTTCCTGTTCTCCGTCACGCTGCAATGGCTTCCGAGCTTCGGGCGCGGCGACACGGTGCAGATCGGTTCGTGGTGGACCACCGGATTCCTCACCATCTCCGGGCTGAAGGCGCTGATCCTTCCCTCCATCACGCTCGGGCTCTACCAGATGACGCTGATCATGAGACTGATCCGCGCGGAGATGCTCGAAGTGATCCGGACGGATTACATCAAGTTCGCCCGCGCCCGCGGCCTGCCGGATCGCATTGTCCACTTCCGGCATGCCCTGAAAAACACGCTGGTGCCCGTGATCACGATTACCGGTCTCCAGCTGGGCGCGATCATCGCCTTCGCCACGATCACGGAGACGGTCTTCAACTGGCCGGGCATGGGGCTGATGTTCCTGCAGGCCGTGCAGAATGTCGACATCCCGATCATGTCCGCTTACCTGTTGCTGACCGCATTCCTTTTCGTTGCGATCAATTTCATCGTGGACATCCTCTACTTCTATATCGACCCGCGCTTGCGCGTCGGGCGGCCATAAGGGGACACGTCACATGCCTTATGTCTCCAATGAAGAAGCAAAAGCTGCCGTTCAGGACCGGTCCAACGGGCAGCCGCCACCAGGCCGTGTATCGCGCATTCTGGACAGCGACCTGTTTCACTCGTTCCTGCGTTCAAAGATCACCATTGTCGCAGCCATCGCCACGCTGATCCTGTTTTTGCTGTCTTTCTTCGCGCCCTGGGTCGCGCCGCACAATCCATTCGACCTGGCGACGATTTCGATCCTGGATGCCCGGGTTCCGCCAATCTGGCAGGAATACTCGGACCCCCGTTTCCTTCTGGGAACCGACGACCAAGGGCGGGATCTGCTTTCGGGCATTTTCTACGGCATGCGCATTTCGCTGATCATCGGTTTCTGTTCGGTCATAGCGGCCGCCATCCTCGGAATTTCACTCGGGCTCGTCGCCGGCTACATGGGCGGGCGCGTCGATTCGTTCATCATGCGCGTGGCCGATGTCCAGCTGACGTTTCCGGCCATTCTGATCGCCCTCCTCATCGACGGTATCGCGGCCGGGATTTTCGGCGGTGTCGATCGCGAGTTCTTTGCGTTTTACATCCTGATCGTGTCGCTGGCGCTGTCTTTCTGGGTTCAGTACGCGCGTACCGTGCGCGGGTCGACGATGGTTGAAAAGAACAAGGAATACGTCCAGGCGGCGCGCGTCATCGGCATCCCCGCGGTGATCATCATGGTGCGCCATATCCTGCCGAACGTGATGGGACCGGTCATGGTTATCGCAACGATCAATCTCGCGCTTGCCATCGTTACCGAGGCGACACTCTCGTTTCTGGGGGTCGGCATGCCGCCAACGCAACCTTCGCTCGGCACGCTGATCGCGATTGGAAACGATTTCCTCTATTCCGGTGAATGGTGGATCGCGATTTTTCCAGGCCTCGCGCTGGCGCTTCTGGTATTGAATGTCAATCTTCTGGGTGACTGGCTGCGCGACGCCCTCAACCCGAAACTACGCTGAGGGCGCCATGAACGTTTTGGATATCAAGGATCTGACGGTCGAATTCCCGGGCAGAAAATCCGTCTTCGTCGCCGTCGACGGCGTCGACCTGAGCGTGGACGCGGGCAAGATCCTGGGCGTTGTCGGAGAATCGGGCGCGGGCAAGTCAACGGTCGGAAACGCCGTGATCGGGCTTTTGCAGGAACCGGGCCGGATCGCCGACGGAGAGATTTTCCTTCATGGAAAACGTATCGACAACCTGCCTTACAAGGAAAAGAGGCTGCTGCGCGGACGCAAGATCGGGATGATCTTTCAGGATCCGCTAACGTCGCTCGATCCGCTGCAGACGGTTGAGGCGCAGCTTGTCGAGACGATCCGCACGCATCTTCCATTGTCGGCCAAGAATGCCCAGAAACGCGCCGTCGAGCTGATCGACGCGGTCGGCATTCCCAATCCAGCCGAACGCATCAAGCAGTACCCGCATCAGTTTTCCGGCGGCATGCGCCAACGTGTCGTAATTGCACTTGCACTGTGCGCGGAGCCTGAACTTGTCATTGCGGATGAGCCGACGACGGCGCTTGACGTCTCCATCCAGGCGCAAATCCTCGAACTGATGAAAAAGCTGTGCGAGGAACGCAATGTTGCGATGCTGGTGATCACCCACGATATGGGTGTCATCGCCGACATCACCGACCATGTCGCCGTCATGTATCACGGAGACCTTGTCGAATACGGCGAAACCACGCAGGTGCTCGGCGCACCGCAACACCCCTATACGCAGAGCCTGATTTCAGCGGTTCCGCGCCCGGATGTGCGGGTGGAACGCTTTCCAGTCGTCAACTACATCGAAAAAGCGGGAACCCCGCAGAAACATATCGATATCTCGACGCACTGGCTGGGCAGGTCCCGGGATTACGAGAAAGTGTCCGGTCCGCTGGTACAGATCCGCGATCTCGACATGAGGTTCGAGGTGCGGGGGTCCGTATTTCCCTCCCAACGGAAATACTTTCAGGCCGTCAACAAGGTCAGCTTCGACATTGAACAAGGCGAAACCTTCGGTCTGGGTGGAGAGAGCGGATCGGGCAAATCGACGATTGCCCGTCTGATCACGGGTCTTTACGACCCGACTGGGGGATCAATCCGTTTCGGGAACACGGAGCTGACGTCGCTGACCAACCGCAAGGATGTGCTGGCGATGCGGCGCCAGATGCAGATGATTTTCCAGGACCCCTATTCCTCGCTCAACGCACGCATGCGGGTCCGGGACATCATCGCGGAACCGATCAAGTTTCACAAGCTGGCGTCCAGCAATGCCGAAGTCCGGCAGATCGTCGACGATCTGCTCGATCACGTCGGTCTGGGCGCCCAGGCTGGACAGAAGTTCCCGCATGAATTTTCGGGTGGACAGCGTCAGCGCATTTCAATCGCGCGCGCGCTTGCGACACGGCCGCGCTTCCTGATCTGCGACGAACCCACCTCGGCGCTGGACGTCTCCATCCAGGCGCAGATTCTCAATCTTCTGAAGGATCTGCAGGAAGAACTCGGCCTCACGATGCTGTTCATCAGCCACGACCTTGCCGTGATCAGGCAGATGTGCAACCGGATTGGCGTGATGCGCAACGGTGAACTCTGCGAGGTGTCCGACTGCGACGACCTCTTCGAACGGCCGAAGCATGCCTACACGAAAGAACTTCTGAACCTCATGCCGTCAATGGAGCTGCTGTCCCGGGCCAATCTCGAAATGACATGACCCGCTGATCGCAGACAACGTCGGTCACCGGCGCAGGCGCTCTGCCGCGCGGTGCCATGAGCCAGGCGGCCGCAGCCGCCCGGCAACGATTCTGTTGGTTTGAGACCACCGCGATCTTGACTCGCGTTGCAGTCCCGATTCCCGTGAAGCGAATGCGACATAACCACAGTCGAGTCCGACGCGGGCAAAAAATGCCGGGCAAACGGCGCCTTCAAAGTCTAGATGTCAGAGCGAAGCTCTCATTGGGTTTCTTGCGCGTTCTTTTTTGAATATCTTCCAGAAATGAATCCCATGCTTTTCTTTACAGCAGAAAAACAGGGAGAGCTGTGAAGCTCCCCCTGCGTCTGTTTTGTCTAAAACACTCTTATTCCGAGAAAATAATTCTATATTGAGCCTTAAAATTGTTTCGGCTCTACTTTGATATGGGCGCATATTCCCTAAGGTTCGCTCGCTTGGCAAGAGCGAAAGCGCACAAATCATCAGCAATATTGACTAGAATTTGAACAATTCGGCGGCGCGTGACCGGGCGGTTCGGTCTGCCGATATTGCCTGCACTCCCCGGTTTTCACATGCTTGAAGCGTTCTCCCGGACCAGCCTTGGGCAGAACAAGTCTGACGCGTTTCCCAAAAAACACTCCGACATACGTTTCGAAAGCCGCGAAAAATGCCGAAAACCCACTTGAATACAACACTTTGGCTCGCACTCATTTGCGCCTCCCTCGTTTTCCTGTTGCTCGCATTGCTGGCTGCGGGTTGGCTCACCAGCCACTTTGCAGAACCGTTGATGCTGTTCGGCGGCTATTCCACATCGGTTTTCAGTATGTTTTCGGCGATCTTTGCCTTTCTTGCTCTCAGTCCCCAGCTTACCGAAAAGGCCGGAAGACCCATGACGCTGATGACGAGCGGCATGTGCCTGTCGCTTCTTGTCCTGTCGGCGGTTTTGCCGAATGTGCCCGGCTTGAAGGCGGACGCAGCCAGCATCCCGGCCGTCGCAAGCGCCTTTCTCATGGTCCAGCGCGCCGCCGGTATTGCCCTGCTACCGGCGCGGGGCGACAGGAGCGGCCTGAGGGAAGCCGTCGGATCTACCGGGCTCGCAACAGCGGCCGGGCCAGGAAAGCAGAAGTGCGGCCGCGAACGCAGCCGGAAAGACGGCCGGATCAATGAACAGCCAGACCGAGCCGGCCGCTGTTGCGAGCCCGGTAGATCCGACGGCTTCCCTTAGGCCGCTCCTGTCGCCCCGCGCCGGTAGCAGGGCAATACCGGCGGCGCGCTGGACCATGAGAAAGGCGCTTGCGA
>JBCDEN010000683.1:0-2632 GCA_039179715.1 Pseudomonadota bacterium | reverse complement strand
CGAGAATTTCCGCAGATACATTCCGAAATGCCTTGTGGCATTTGTCTTCTTGGGCATCATTGCGGCAACGACGGCTGCCCGTGCACATGACTTCATCCTGGCCATGCCGGAGGGCTACGGCACCAGGGCAGGTCAAGGCTGCAGCAATCTGTCAGGCGGCCAGACACAGCGCATAGCGATCGCGCGTGCCATGCTGCACGATGCACCGATCCTTCTGCTTGATGAAGCGACGTCCGCACTCGATGTGGAATCGGAGGCAACCATCCAGTCAGCGCTCGAAAAGCTGATGGAAAACCGGACGACGCTGGTCATTGCGCACCGGCTGAGCACGGTACGGCATGCCCACCAGTTTCATGTCATGGACAAAGGCAAGGTCGTGGAGAGCGGCAGTCACAACGAGCTCTTTAAACATGACGGGATCTATCGCCGTTTGTGTGAGCTGCAGTTTCAGGACAAGTCGGAAGCAGCCGAATAGGGTGCTTGTAAAATCAAATCAAAAAAGCCCGGGAAGATCCCGGGCTTTGTCGTATTGCGCTGAAATCTACTGGTTGGCGGTAATGCCGACCGACAGAATTTGCGGGATCATCTGCGGTACCAGCATGGCGGTTCCCATGACTTGTGAAAACGGTACCGGAGCACCGGGTGCCGCGGTGATTTCCAGTGATCCGGGCGCATTCAGGTAGTCGGTCACGGCCTTGGCGACCTGACCTTCAAGTTCCTTGTTCTGCAGCATCCCTAGCATCAGGGGTAGGGTCCCCGTCAGACCGCCGACATAAGTCGGCACATCGACGCCCGCTTTCTTCGCCTCCTGTTCCAGGATGCGACCGGTAAGCGAGGCATCGTCCAGGCGGATTTTTGCGTCCACCACGGAAACGTTCTGCAGAAGCCCCATGGCTTCTTCCGGCTTGCCGGACTTCTCTTCCAGCTGTTCCACGATGTCGCGCGTCACGCCGCCAAGAGACATTGACAGCGTCAGGCTGGCCGCATCCTTGGCATCGATCTTGAGCTCTGGAATGTTGATGGTGGCCGCATCGACATCCCACTTGCCCGACGCGGTCACATCGAAAGAAAGCGTTTCATACCCGAGTTCGGAAAGCGTCTTTGCCTCTTCAACCTCAAGCTCTTTCACGTCGACGACGGCACCGCTCAGGGCAAAGCTTCCCGAGGTCGGCAGGTCGCCGTCCATGCTGTCGATCGTGGACGATATCGACTGGACATCGGCAACCTTGCCGTCCTTGTCACTGATCTGGATGGTGTTGATCTCGACTGTCCTGTAACCCGGACCGGACGGCGATGTCTTGGCAGCAGCCTCCGCCGGTGAGGGAAGCACAAGCTGCGTCGCATTGAGCGTGCCGACCGTCATGCCGCCGTCATCCGCTTTCAGCTCAAGCGCTTCAAGACCGAGGCTTTCCAGTTTGAGACGGCCGTTGTCCAGAACCTCGCCGCCGCCCAGCATCGTCTTGGCAATGGTCACCTTGCCGTCATCTCCATCCGCGATGACAAGATCACCAATCGTGACCGTGTCGCCTGACGCATCGACGGACCCGTAGCTTTCCACGGTTCCTTCCTGGGCATCCACGACGGACAGGAAGGCATCGGCAATGTTGTTGCCGGTCGCGTCGAACGCGAGGGCGGCAGACGACTGCAGCGCGATCAGGCTGACGGCCGCACACAGGCCAGTTGCAAAACGGGGCGAGGGGGAAAACATCATATAAAACTCCACCATGAAAAGGCGGCCACACTCTGCTTGATGTTTCGTTTCGAAGCAAGGCCGCTGCGACATCCGTTCACGGCGTGGAAAAGCCGACAGGTGCCTTCGGAAGACGGAAGCTCAGGCGGCGGCCTTTTCGTGAAATTCCTGCTTGGCGCGGTCGACATCCTCAAGTGAAGGCAGGCTCGCCTCGTTGCCGAGATGCTGGATCGCATGTGTCGATGCGGCGCGGGCAAACTCGAAATGCTCGCTCCAGCTGCGCTCCGGATGGTTGAGATAGGACGCGATATAGGCGCCGTGAAAGACGTCCCCGGCACCGTTTGAGTCGACAACCTTCTGCAACGGGACATCGAGAGCGGGCAGAATCTTGTCTGCTCCGCCGGCTTCGTACCAGACTGTTCCGTGTTCACCAAGCGTAACGGCACCGACCGGGCAATTCTTGGACCGCAGGTATTGCAGAGTCTCGCCGGTCGACTTTCCCAGTTGCTGACAGAACCGTTCGGATACAACGGCGATGTCGATATGGTTGAGCAACTCGTCCGTGTTCTCCCGCACCGCACCGCCATCGAGTGATGTCAGGATGCCGAGGTTCTTGCAGGTCGCTGCATAGTGGTGGGCGGCGTCGGGCATATGGCCGTCCAGGTGCAGTGCCTTCATGCCGGCCAGGGTAAGGGGCGGGAAGGGATGAAGGAAGTCGTTGTCCCGGCAGCGGACGATCGCGCGTTTTCCAGATTTCGGCATGATGAAGGACAGCGAGGAATCGCGCACCTTCCGGCCGTGGACCGAAATACCGTAGGCGCTTGCCATGTCCAGGAACATGCGCGCCAGCCAGTCGTCAGCGAGCGAGCACAGCACGTCGGGACGCCCGCCGAGCTTCGCACAGCAAAATGCGGCCGTAACGGCGTTGCCGCCAAAGCTGAT
>JBCDEN010000481.1:0-3920 GCA_039179715.1 Pseudomonadota bacterium | reverse complement strand
TGGGGGCTTATCCAGCTGGCGGACAACAATCCGGCCGAGGATTTCTGGGCCTATGCCACAGGGCGGTTCGACCGTTGCCGGAAGCTGATGCAGGATCCTTCCTTTGACGCACATGTGGCCGCCGTCAGGGCCGGTTGAGGATATCCAGCAACTCCGTATGCAGTTCGGGTGTCGCTGCCGTCACCGTTCGTCCGTCCGACGCCATTGTCAGCGCATTACCCTGCCAGTCGGACATGATGCCTCCGGCTGCCTCGACGACAGCTGAGACCGGCAGATAGTCATAGGGCTGCAGGCCGTAGTCCACGACGGCATCGGCCAGGCCGCTTGCGACCAGCGCGTGTGGATAGCAATCAGCGGCCATTCTGCGCAGCTGTCCTGACCGGACAAGACGCTTAAACACATTTGGTTCCGAAACCGCCAGCTTGTCGCCCTCATTGATGAAGAGGCGTGCCTCGTCCAATGACCTGCAGGCGCTGACACGTATACGGGTTCCGTTGCACGAGGCGTTCAGTCCTTCACCGCCGGCATAGACTTCACCGAGCGCCGGCATCCGGATCACGCCAAGTTTCGCATGGCCTTCGTCCAAAAATCCAAGCAGCATGCCGAACAGCGGCAGACCTGCAATGAACGAGCGCGTGCCGTCGATGGGATCGATAATCCACATTGCGGTCCCCTCGCCTGTCCGACCGTATTCCTCGCCGAAGATCGCTTCGTCCGGAAAGTGCTGCTGGAGACTGTTTCTGAGAGACCTCTCCGTCGCCTTGTCCGCGAGGGTTACCGGGCTTTCGTCCGCCTTGATTTCGATCTCCGGATCGCACCTGAAATGAGAAAGACTGACGGACGCGGCTTCCTCCGTGATCGCGACGGCCTTTTCCAACCTGCTTGAATAGTCCGGCATCTAACGAGTTCCCGAGTTCCCGGTGAGTCCTGATGTTCGAATGAACAGCGAATGCTCAAAATCTATCCAAAATCCACAAAAATCTAACCTAAATGTTGCTTTTTGTTGATTTATGCTGGCAGTCTATGTGGGTGTTGTGCCGAGATGGCGGCTCCCGGCGAGTGACGCGCGGGCAGTCATTCATTGGCAATTTCAGACGGGGAGAAAAATATGAAGCGCGTTTCATTGGCACTGTCCGCGATGCTGGCCGTCGCGCCTGCGCTTGCAGCCGAATCCAGCGATCCGATCAAACTCACTCTTCATGACTGGTCCGGTCAGCTGATCACGACCAAGCTCATGGGAGAGATCCTGAAGGAAGCAGGCTACAACGTCGAATACGTTCAGGCCGATTACATTGCCCAGTTCGCCGGGCTGAAAACGGGAGATCTCCACGTTGCCATGGAAATCTGGGAAACCACCGGCCGTGAGGCGATGGATGAGGCCTTTGCGACCGGCGATGTCGTCAGTCTCGGCGAAACCGGTCTGCAGGCGATCGAAGAATGGTGGTACCCCGCCTATATGAAGGAACGCTGCCCGGGTCTTCCCAACTGGGAAGCGCTGAAGGATTGCGCAGAGGAATTCGCGACACCGGAAACGGCTCCCTTCGGCCGCTACCTGGGTGGCCCGGTCACCTGGGGCGGGTTCGACGAGGAGCGGGTCGAAGCGCTCGGCCTTGATTTTGAAGTGGTGCATGCCGGTACGGATGCGGCCCTGTTCGCAGAGCTGGAAGCTGCCTATCAAAGGCAGGATCCGATCGTGCTCTGGGTCTATGCACCGCACTGGGCGCCTGCGAAATACGACGGCGAATTTGTCGAATTCCCGCCGTTCTCGCCCGACTGCTACGCCGATCCGTCCGTCGGTGTGAACCCGGACGCCGCCTATGACTGCGGCAAACCGCGCGGCCCGATCTGGAAAGTCAGCTGGGCGGGTGTCGGCGACAAGTGGCCGGGTGCCAAGAAGGCGATCGAGAACTTCAATCTCTCCAATGCCGATTACGGCGCCATGGTCACGGAAGTGGATCTCAACGGGAAGTCCGTTGAAGACACGGTCGCAGCATGGATGGCTGACAACAAGGACACATGGTCGGGCTGGATTGCCAAGTAAGACCGTCCCATACTTCCTGCGCGCATCGAGCTGAATCCGGTGCGTGCCGGACACTTGTCCGGATGACTGCCAAGAGAGTTTCCTGAAAAAGGGAAAGAACCTCCACCGAGGACTGGATGACGACGCCCGTAATTCTCGATTGCCGGAACGTATGGAAGCTCTACGGCGCACAGGCCGATACGTTTTTAAACACCAACTCCGCGCCCTCTTCCGCCGACCTTGAGGCAGCCAATCTTATCGGAGCGGTCCGGGCGGTGAATGTCCGGATCCGGAAGGGCGAGATCTTCGTTATCATGGGACTTTCCGGCTCCGGCAAGTCGACACTTGTCAGATGCATGTCCCGGCTTGTGGATTCAACTGCAGGTGAAATCCATTTCGAGGGCAAGGACCTACTCAGCGCCAGCGAAGAGGAACTTATCCAGATCCGGCGCAAGAAAATGGGCATGGTGTTCCAGCAATTCGCGTTGCTGCCGCATCTGACGGTCCTGGAAAACGCTGCTTTCCCGCTCGATATTCAAGGCGTCGACAAGCAAACGCGCGAAACGCGGGCCCGCGAAGTTGTTGAACTGGTTGGTCTGAAGGGGCGTGAAGGCTATTTCCCGCGCGAGCTCTCGGGCGGTCAGCAGCAGCGCGTCGGTATCGCCCGCAGCCTTGCCGCCGAACCGGAGATCTGGTTTCTGGATGAACCGTTCTCCGCACTCGATCCGCTGATCCGGCGCGAAATGCAGGACGAGTTCCTGCGGCTTCAGAACATTCTTCACAAGACGATTGTCTTCATCACTCACGACTTCGACGAGGCCATCCGGCTTGCTGACCGCATTGCCGTCATGAAGGACGGGATCATTGAACAGGTGGCGACGCCGGAAGAACTCGTGCTGCAGCCCGCAACCGATTATGTCGCCGAATTCACCCGCCACGTCAGCCGCGCGAAAGTGATCCGCGCCGCTTCGCTGATGGAACCGCTGAACGGTGACAGTTTTGCCGGCGAAGTGTCCCATGATGCGGTGATCGAGGCCATTGCGGATCCGGTGGAAGCCTCGGATCTGCCGCACAGGGTCATGGAAGGTGACAAGCCGGTCGGTCAGATTTCCCGCAAGGCGGTCATCGACGTGCTGGTTGGCCGCAGATGATCGCACGCGCGGCAAAATCGGGCTGGCTGTTCTGGGGCGCGCTGTTCGCGGTCACCTGGATGTTGTCGGCTTATTCCTTCCAGCTTTACAAGGCATTGGATGCCCGTTGGATCGTTCGCTATCCCAAGGGCTGGGAATTTCCGCTCGAAGACCGCATCAGCGCGTTTCTCGACTGGCTCGTGGAAAGCGCCGGCTTTTACTTCTTTTCGTTTCGTGACCTTACCCGGGCGATTTCAGCCCTGATCGAAGCGCCCTACCAGATCTTGCGCAACCTGCTTGTCGAAGGGTTCACCAGCGGTGTGGGCGATGCCGCCGTCCAGATTGCCCCGGCGCTCAGCTGGATCGCGGTGATCGTGACGATCATGGCGATCGGACACTATGCGCGCGACTGGTTCCTGTCCGTCCTTGTCGGAGCGTGCTTCCTCTATCTCGCCGTCTTCGGACAATGGGAAAGCGCCATGGTCACGCTCGCCTCGGTGCTGATCTCGGTTCCGATCGGTGTCGTTGGCGGTCTCTTTCTCGGCATCCTGGCTTATCGGGTCACCTGGTTCGAGCGCCTGTTGCGGCCGGTTCTGGATCTGATGCAGACCGTTCCGGTTTTTGCCTATCTCGTTCCCATCCTGATCCTGTTCGGTTTTGGCCCTGTTGCGGCGCTTGTTGCCACGGTGATCTATGCCATGCCGCCAATGGTCCGCGTCACGATCATCGCGCTCCGTTCGGTGCCGAGCGAAGTGATCGAAGCGGGCCGC
>JBCDEN010000478.1:0-3945 GCA_039179715.1 Pseudomonadota bacterium | reverse complement strand
GCAATCTGGACGATGAAGCCTGCGAGGGACGGTTCGAGATCCTGTCGCGCACAGACAACATCTACTTTGCCAGCGGCAGTGCACGGCTCGATGCGAGAAGCGCGCCGTTGCTCGACAGCCTGGTCGACATCATCGTGCGTTGCCCGGATCTCAATATCGAGGTTGGCGGCCACACGGACAGCGATGGCGGTGCGGCGGGCAATCAGCGTCTGTCCGAACGCCGCGCGGCAGCGGTAGAAGACTACATCGCCGCCCAGAATGTTTCCGCGCTGCGGATCACCAGCGTCGGATACGGCGAAACCAGACCGGTTGCCTCCAACGACACACCTGACGGCAAGCGCCGCAACCGCCGCATCGAGTTCACCGTTGTCGAATAAGACCAATCTTCGCCGGGTACTGCTGTTTCTGCTGCCTGTCCTGTTCCTGTCGTCGCAGGCATGGGCACAGACAGGCGATGATGGTGCCCGCCTGGCGCTGGTCGTCGGCAATTCGACCTACACCTATGTGACGCCGCTCGACAATCCCAAGAACGACGCCGAGCTCATGGCGGAATCGCTAGAGGCGGTCGGCTTCGACGTCATGCTGGTGACGGATGCGTCCCGTGACCAGCTCACGCGCGCCATCGCCCAATTCGGGCGCAAGCTGCGCGATGCGGATGACAATGCCACCGGCCTGTTCTACTACGCCGGGCACGGCGTGCAGTCGTTCGGAGCGAATTTCCTGCTGCCGGTCGATGTCGATCTGTCCGATGCGGCCGATCTCAGCCTGGTTGCCGTTCCGGCACAGGCCCTGCTGCGCCAGATGTTCTCGGCACGGAACCAGACCAACATCGTGATCCTCGATGCCTGCCGCGACAATCCCTTCGAGGCCATTCCGGACCTCAACGAGAACGGGCTTGCCGAGATGAAGGCACCTCGCGGCACGTTCCTGGCCTATTCGACGGCACCGGGGGAGGTCGCCCTTGATGGCGTCGGGGCAAACAGCCCCTTCACCGGGTCCCTTGCGCGCCGGATGTCAACGCCCGGCGTTCCGATTGAAACGCTGTTCAAGAATGTGCGCCGCGATGTGCTGGAGGCGACCAACGGTGCACAAACGCCGTGGGACACGTCTTCGATGACCGCGAACTTCCAGTTCGTGCCTGCCGTCATGCCATCGCCGGCAGAGATCCAGGAGCGCCAGCTCTGGGAAACGGTGAAACTGAGCAAGGATCCCATCCAGGTGATGCTTTTTCTGCGGGCCAATCCCGACAGCCGGTTTGCCGGCGAAGCACGCACATTGCTGCAGGACCTAGTTACCAGAGAAATGCAGGAAACCGCGTCGACCAGCGCGCCTGAACCCCCGGTTGCGGCGCCGGTTTCCGTCGATCCCGCCGATGCGGAACGGGACCTTATCGAAGCTGCCCGCCAGGCCGGTTCCGCCGAGGCATACAAGACCTACCTGGACACTTATCCGGACGGCCATTTTTCCGAGCTCGCGCGCCTGGAGTTGCAGACGATCGAGCAGAACGAGCCCCGGACGGACCCGATTTCTGAGCCCATTGTCCCGGTCGCGCCGGCACCAGACGCCGCGGCTGAAGGTGCTTCCGGAGCACTGCCGGACGTCGTTGCCTTCAACAGCCCGCTGGGGGCGGGCGACCCTGAAATCGCGACACGCAGCATTTCCGACCTGATTGCCGCGAGCCCCCGCTTCCCGCCGATCGAGGGGCTGCCGGAAGCAGCCTGGAAAGACAAGACCTGTGCGTCCTGCCATCAGTGGGAGCAGGCCAACCTGTGCACCCAGGCCCAGACCTACATGAACGACCAGACACGTGCCGTCACCAAGGAGCACCCGTTCGGTGGCGTCTTCAAGCAGCTTCTGCGGATCTGGGCCGAAGGTGGCTGCCAGTAGGTGCTGCAAGGTTCCGACCGGACCGTTTCAGGCGACTTTTGCCGTTGCGGAAACCGGCGCCTCCGGCGCATGGGTTGCGGTCCATTCCGGTGTATCCTGGCTGAACCTCGGGGCCGTGAGCCGGACGTGGTCCCGCTGTGACTTAATGCGCTCAAGGTCGAGGGCGGGTGTCAGCAGGATTTTCAGGAATGCGGCAACCGCGCGCGCGGAGGCAGGAAAACTTCGTTTCAGGTCCGGGCGCCCTGCAACCGTGCGGCGCACGATGCTTTCGAAACTTTCAGGAGCGCGGCCTGCCAGACGCAGGACGTCGCCGGTCGGAGTGTTGACGGCGAAACTGCCACGCCGGTATTCCTGCGCATAGATCGCGAGCTGAGAGACGGCGGCTTCCGAATAGTTTGACGGTGGCAGGGCGCGCAGGGCCTTGGTCAACATCTTTTCGGAAATGTCCATGTAGCTGACGCGCCGCCCGAGCGCCCGACCCATCGCGGCGGCGATCTCGTCCGGAGACAGCAGTTCCGGGCCGGTCGGGCGGTAGCGCCGGCCCGCGTGGGCCTCCGGGTCCGTAAGCGCCGCCACGGCGACGGCGGCAATGTCTTCATTCGACGGCGGGGCGTTTTTCTGTTCGTCTCCCGGCCCGAGCGGCATTGTGAAAAGCCCGAGATGGGCGGCCATGTCGATGACCATGAGGTAGTTGTCTGCGAACCATCCCGGATCGACCGAAGTGACGCTCATGCGCGGCGACAGCCGGATCAAGGCATCGGAGAGATAGACTTCCCGCGTGAACAGCGACGGATGATCGGCAGAGGTAAGCCATTGTCCGAGCGTGACCACGTGCTCAAGGGAGGCTTCGTTCGCCGCGACCGTGAAGACGGCGTTGAAATGCAGGCCATTGGGGGCCGTCGGTGCACACTGATAGGCGCGCTGCACTCCGTCCATGGCCGCGCGCATGTCCGTCAATGCGTATTGATTGCCGACGAACACTTCTGCGCCTGTGCGCTCCAGCAGCGCCGAGCGGGCGTCGCGCCTCCTGACAAAGGCCCTGACGGGATAGCCCTTTTCGCGCAGCTGCAGGGCGGTGGGAAGGCCGGTCTTGCCAGCCGCACTGGTCACGAGAATCTTCGGTTTCAATGTTACGCCTCACTTATAGATGATGATTGTAATCTATAAATATAGATGATAGACAAAATCTAAATTGTCAAGCCTATGGGAAAGCCGTGCTCATGCCGAGAATGTCGGAAGCCGAAAAGCGTAGATCACACAACAGGATACTGGAGAAAGCCGGACAGATTTTTCGTGAGCAGGGAATTGAGACGACGAGCGTGTCCGACGTCATGCAGGCCGCAGGTCTGACGCATGGCGGTTTTTACCGGCACTTCAAATCGAAGGACGAACTCGTTGCAGCTGCGTTCAGGACAGCGGTGGATGGTGTCCTGGCCACGATGGAGAACGCTGACAGCGGCAGCGCGAAAGCGGAGGCACGGCGCGACTATATCGAGACATACCTGTCCCTGTGCCATGTCGGCGGCCGGGGAGGCGGATGCCCATTGGCAGCACTTGCGGGGGACCTCAACAGGGGCGCACCTGATGCGCGCCGCGAAGGTTACGATGCTCTGAAGAGAACGTCGCAGCAACTTGCTTCCGGGGACGACCCAGCCCAGGGACTTGCAACGCTGGCCCTGATGCTGGGGACTGTGACACTGGCGCGCCTGGCGGAGGAAGACACTGATGCGCAAGCCGTGCTCGACGCGGGGCGCAAAGGCGTGGAACTGATCCAGAATGACTGGCAGGCGTGAGGAGAGAGGCTAAGCCGGCGTGGAGAGCGGTGTCTGGTGGTCTTTTTCTTGTGTTTGTGCCAGGACGGGCATTGTGCTCAAAAGGATAACGATGTCTCGCCTGTAGTCGGCTTGTGAAGACGTGGTGCAGTGAAACGGGTATTGCGAGATTGTCGTCCCGGTTTGCCGTGTCAGCGGCAAGACCAAGATCCGGTGTTCCATGTGGCTGGCAAATGACATCGCCGGCGAGACAAGGGGTGACTGGTTCCCTGCCTTCGCAGGGATG
>JBCDEN010000022.1:0-14401 GCA_039179715.1 Pseudomonadota bacterium | reverse complement strand
TTCAGGCCCTTGCCGGCCTTGAACTTCGGCGTCTTGGAAGCCGGGATCTGGATCGTTTCGCCAGTCCGCGGATTGCGGCCTTCAGTTGCAGCACGTGCGGAAACGGTGAAGTTGCCAAAACCGATGATGCGCACTTCGTCGCCGCTTTTCAGCGTTTCCGTGACAGCTTCAAAAGTAGCGTCAACTGCTTCGCCCGCCTGCGCCTTGGTGAGGCCGGTCTTTTCTGCAACAGCTGCGACCAGATCGTTCTTATTCATAGCAGATACCTTTCTAAGAAACGGCAGAGTGCCGACGATTCCTGTCAGCGCCGTTGCGCGAAATTCGGGCGAATTGACGCGAAACGCAAGTGGTTTTTTCGCAGAAAACCGCCATTTCTACTGGTTATTCAAAAGAAAAGCCCCGGAATCTCCGGGGCTCGTCGTTTTGTGCGGTGCAAACCGGGTTTTAATGCGCCAAAACGCCCGACTTGTCCTTGTCCGATTCACTCGCCTTGGCGGCGGCTTCAGCGGCACTTTCATCCCATTCAATCGGGTCCGGCAAACGCACAAGTGCGTTCTTCAGCACCTCTTCCATACCGGAGACCGGGATGATCTCGAGTGAATTCTTCACCGAATCCGGTATGTCGGCGAGGTCCTTCGCGTTGTCTTCCGGGATCATCACAAGCTTGATCCCGCCGCGCAGAGCCGCCAGCAGCTTCTCCTTCAGACCGCCGATCGGCAGCACCCGTCCGCGAAGTGTGATCTCGCCGGTCATGGCGACATCCCGGCGCACCGGGATACCGGTCATGGTCGAGATAACCGCCGTTGCCATGGCGATACCCGCGGACGGACCGTCTTTCGGGGTCGCGCCTTCAGGCACGTGAACGTGGATGTCCTTCTTGTCGAAATTCGGCGGTTCAATACCAAAATCGACTGCCCGCGAGCGCACGTAGGACGCCGCCGCGGAGATGGATTCCTTCATGACGTCCTTCAGGTTGCCGGTGACGGTCATCTTGCCCTTGCCGGGCATCATCACGCCTTCGATCGTCAGGAGTTCACCGCCGACTTCCGTCCATGCAAGGCCGGTAACGACGCCAACCTGGTCTTCCAGTTCCGCTTCGCCGTAGCGATAGCGCGGGACACCGAGGTAATCCTCGACCACTTCAGGCGTTACCGTGATGCTCTCCTTGTCGCTCATGAGGATATCCTTGACCGCCTTACGGGCCAGGGTCGCCATTTCGCGCTCAAGGTTACGAACACCGGCTTCGCGGGTGTAGCGGCGCACCACAAATTGCAATGCGTCGTCTTCAATCGCGAACTCGCCTTCACGCAGGCCGTGATCCTTCTCGGCTTTCGGAATAAGGTGGCGGCGGCAGATTTCGACCTTTTCTTCTTCCGTGTACCCGGCGATCCGGATGATCTCCATCCGGTCCATCAAGGGCCCGGGAATGTTGAGCGTGTTGGCCGTCGTGACGAACATCACGTCGGACAGGTCGTATTCAACTTCCAGGTAATGATCCATGAAGGTCGAGTTCTGTTCCGGATCGAGCACCTCTAGCAGCGCCGACGATGGATCCCCGCGGAAATCCATGCCCATCTTGTCGATCTCGTCGAGCAGGAACAGCGGGTTGGACTTCTTCGCCTTCTTCATGGACTGGATGACCTTGCCGGGCATCGAGCCGATATAGGTGCGGCGGTGTCCCCTGATCTCCGCTTCGTCGCGCACACCGCCGAGCGACATCCGCACGAACTCGCGTCCGGTCGCCTTCGCGATCGATTTTCCAAGCGAGGTCTTGCCAACGCCCGGAGGTCCGACAAGGCAGAGGATTGGTCCGCGAAGCTTGTTAGCGCGGCTTTGCACCGCGAGATACTCGACGATCCGCTCCTTGACCTTGTCCAGACCGTAGTGATCGGTGTCGAGGACCTTCTCGGCAAGCGCGAGATCGTGTTTCACCTTGGATTTCTTGTTCCAGGGAATGCCGATCAGCCAATCCAGATAGTTGCGGACAACCGTCGCCTCCGCAGACATCGGGCTCATTTGCTTGAGCTTCTTGATTTCCGCGGCCGCACGCTCGCGCGCTTCCTTGGTCAACTTGGTTTTTTTGATCTTTTCTTCAAGTTCGGCGACCTCGTCACGGCCATCCTCGCTGTCGCCGAGTTCCTTCTGAATGGCCTTCATCTGCTCATTCAGGTAGTACTCGCGCTGCGTCTTCTCCATCTGGCGCTTGACGCGCGAACGGATGCGCTTTTCGACTTGCAGAACAGAGATTTCACTCTCCATCATGCCCAAAACGCGCTCAAGCCGCTCGGCAACGGAAACCACGCCGAGAATTTCCTGTTTCTCGGGGATCTTGATCGCCAGGTGCGACGCAATCGTATCTGCGAGCTTTGAGTAGTCGTCAATCTGGTTTACGGCACCAAGAACCTCAGGTGAAACTTTCTTGTTCAGCTTCACATAGTTCTCGAACTCCGACACGACCGAGCGAGCCAGAGCTTCGACCTCGATATTTTCGCCATCGCGCTCGGGCAGAACCGTTGCAGAGGCCTCGAAATAGTCCGTCCGGTCGGTGTATTGACCGATCTGCGCGCGTGCACCGCCTTCGACAAGCACCTTGACGGTGTTGTCAGGCAGTTTCAGCAGCTGCAGCACGGTTGCAAGCGTGCCGACATCGTAGATTTGGTCCGCATTCGGATCGTCGTCTGCTGCATTCTTCTGGGTCGCCAGAAGAATATGCTTGTCGGTCGTCATGACCTCTTCGAGCGCCTTGATCGACTTTTCACGGCCGACGAAAAGCGGAACGATCATGTGCGGAAACACGACAATGTCGCGAAGTGGCAGAACGGGATAGACAGACGTGCTGTCTGCGTCTGTGGCGCGGATTTCTGCGTCGCTCATTTTTTATCCTTTCTCAGCGTGTTCCGGCCCCATTCAAGAAAGCAACCGAAACACTGAAAAACGGCTTTCGGAGAAGTTTCCGACAGGCCGAACAGCAGCACCCCAAGCGAGCGTCCTGCAATTCGCACGAGCCGTCGTCAGTTCTATTAGGTGGACACCAGCACTGCTGGTGTCAAGGCAGGTTCTGTTCCCAAATTGGTCTCGTCTGTTGACGAAGCGCACATCCGGTGGAAAACGCTGCGGCCGTCCCGCACCAATTTACAAAAAACAAAATGCCGCTCGTTCGGAGCGGCATTTTTTTGCTGTTTTACTGAAGAACAAGGCATGTTGTCAGGCGCTGGTCGCCGAGGTTTCTTCCCGGTCTTCATAGATATAAAGCGGTCTTGCCTCGCCTTTGACGACCTCAGGCGAAATCACGACTTCCTTTACACCCTTGAGACCTGGTAGCTCGTACATTGTGTCCAGCAGAATGGATTCCAGAATGGACCGCAATCCGCGTGCGCCCGTCTTGCGCTCGATTGCCTTGCGTGCGATCGCCTTGAGGGCTTCATCGTGGAATGCAAGTTCGACCTGCTCCATCTCGAACAGGCGCTGGTATTGCTTCACCAGAGCGTTCTTCGGCTCTGTCAGGATCGTGACGAGCGCATCCTCATCAAGATCTTCGAGCGTCGCGATAACAGGAAGACGGCCAACGAATTCCGGGATAAGACCGAACTTCAGCAGATCTTCAGGTTCCAGTTCCGCAAACAGCTCGCCGATACGCCGGTCTTCCGGGGCTTCGACCCGCGCCTGGAAGCCGATGGAGGTCTGTGTGCCGCGATCCGAAATGATCTTGTCGAGACCCGCAAACGCGCCACCGCAAATGAACAGGATGTTCGTCGTGTCCACCTGCAGGAATTCCTGCTGCGGGTGCTTTCTGCCGCCCTGCGGCGGAACGGACGCAACCGTTCCTTCCATGATCTTCAGGAGCGCCTGCTGCACGCCTTCGCCGGAGACGTCCCGCGTGATCGACGGATTGTCGGCCTTGCGGCTGATCTTGTCGACCTCATCGATATAGACAATCCCGCGCTGTGCCCGCTCGACATTGTAGTCGGCGGACTGAAGCAGCTTCAGGATGATGTTCTCGACATCCTCACCAACATAACCGGCCTCCGTCAGCGTGGTCGCGTCGGCCATCGTGAAGGGCACGTCAAGGATGCGCGCGAGTGTCTGCGCCAGAAGCGTTTTGCCGCAACCTGTCGGTCCCACGAGCAGAATGTTGGACTTCGCCAGTTCCACATCGTTGTTTTTCGACGCGTGGTTGAGGCGTTTGTAGTGGTTGTGAACGGCGACCGACAGGACTTTCTTGGCACTGCCCTGACCGATAACGTAATCGTCCAGAACATCACGAATTTCCTGAGGGGTCGGGATACCGTCCCGTGACTTCACCAGAGAGGATTTGTTTTCCTCACGGATGATATCCATGCACAGCTCGACACATTCATCGCAAATGAAAACAGTCGGGCCGGCGATCAGCTTGCGAACCTCGTGCTGGCTTTTGCCGCAGAAGGAGCAGTAGAGCGTATTCTTTGAATCGCCGCCGCTGGCCTTGGTCATGTAGTCAACCTCGCGTTTGTGGGGCCTATCCCCTTATCGTTCCCGACACGGCCAAATCGTGGCGGAACCGGTTTGAAGGCGCCCATGGAAGGCGCTGCTTCGTAATATAAGTCATCATGCTTCACCAATAAAAATCAATATAGGTTTAAGGTGAAGATGAAAACCCGGCATTAATCGGCGCAATGGCGATCTTTGGGAAGAAATCCGTATCCTTCCTTAAGACCGCACGAGCCGACTTATCCTTCTGCTTCCCCACCAAGGGTGGTGCGATCGCTGATCACATTGTCCACAATACCGAATTCCTTGGCCTTTTCAGCGGTCATGAAGTTGTCGCGCTCAAGCGCCTCTTCGACCTGATCCAGGCTCTGACCGGTGTGTTTCACGTAGATTTCATTGAGCCTGCGCTTCATCGCCAGGATTTCCTGTGCATGAAGCATGATGTCGGCCGCCTGTCCCCTGAACCCGCCGGAAGGCTGATGCACCATCACGCGGGCATTGGGCAGAATGAACCGCATGTCCTTCTGGCCGGCCGCCAGCAGGAGCGATCCCATTGAAGCCGCCTGCCCGATGCAAAGCGTCGAAACCGACGGGCGGATGAATTGCATCGTGTCGTAGATCGCAAGACCGGAGGTGACAAGACCGCCCGGCGAATTGATGTAGATTGCGATTTCCTTGCTCGGGTTATCGGCTTCCAGATAGAGAAGCTGCGCGCTTACCAGGGTTGCCACGTGATCCTCAACCGGACCGGTGAGGAAAATGATGCGCTCCTTCAGCAGGCGCGAAAAGATATCGAAGGCCCTCTCGCCGCGATTCGTCTGCTCGACGACCATCGGCACGAGAGTGTTCATGTAGATATCGACAGGATCCTTCATACCTCATCCATATGTTTGAGATGATGTCCGGTGACACCGGACTGGACACAGGCCCTTGAAGCGCATCGATCAGGGGCCCGACTCGAAAAAAGCGACAACCCGTATATATGGGATGTCGCCCTTAACGCAAATTCATGGCAGATGCGACATGAAGGCAAGGTTAAGACCAGTGCCGCATCTGGGGATATCAGGCCGACGCTCAGGCGTCGTCTTCGTCTTCAGCAACCAGCTTTTCAAGCTCTTCCTTGGTAACCGTCTTGTCGGCAACCTTGGCGAGTTCAAGCATGAAATCGACGACTTTTTCCTCGTAGATCGGTGCGCGAAGCGAAGCCAGGGCCTGCTGGTTGTTCTTGTAGTATTCGAACACCTGCTGTTCCTGGCCCGGAAACTGGCGGACGCGGTCATAAAGCGCACGCTGCAGTTCTTCATCCGTGACCTGGATGTCGTTCTTCTCGCCGATTTCGGAAAGAACCAGGCCGAGACGCACACGCCGTTCGGCGATCTTGCGGTATTCCGCCTTCGCCTCTTCCTCGGTCGTGTCTTCGTCCTCGAAGGTCTTTTCGTTCCGCTTCATGTCGTCCTCGACCTGACGCCAGACGATCTCGAATTCGGAATCCAGAAGCTTTTCGGGAAGCTCGAAGGAATAATGCTCGTCGAGTTTGTCGAGCAGTTGGCGCTTGACGCGCTGACGGGTCATCTGGCCGAACTGGCTCTCGATCTGACCGCGGACGATTTCCTTCAGCTTGTCCAGAGACTCAAGGCCGAGACCTGTTGCGAATTCGTCGTCGATCGTGACTTCACCCGGCGCTGCAACTTCCTTGACCTCAACGTCGAAGGTCGCAGCCTTGCCGGCAAGGTGAGCGGCCGGATAGTCCTCGGGGAAATTCACTTCAACGACTTTTTCATCGCCGGCCTTCAGGCCGGCAAGCTGTTCCTCGAAGCCCGGAATGAACTGGCCGGAGCCGAGCACGAGCTGACCGTTTTCATCGGCACCGCCGTCGAAGGGTTCACCATCGATTTTGCCGAGGTACGACATTGTCACCCGGTCGCCGTCTTCAGCCGCACCGTCCTTGGTGTCGAACGGCGTGTTGTTCTTGGCGATGTCGGCAACCTGTGTGTCGACTTCCTCATCGGCGATCTCGACAACCGGGCGCTCGATTTCAAAACCGGCGAAATCGACGATTTCGAACTCCGGCAGCACGTCGTAGGTCATTTTGAAGGACAGGTCGGCATCGCCGGCCATGATCTTTTCGGCGTCTTCTTCCGGAAGATCGATTTCAGGCGTCAGAGCCGGGCGCTCGGAGCGCTCTTCAACAGCTTGCTGGGTGGTTTCCTGGATGGTGTTCGACAGGATTTCCGCCATGGCCTGACGGCCGTACATCTTTTTCAGGTGCGCGACCGGCACTTTGCCCGGACGGAACCCTCTGATGTTGGCCTTGGACTTCAGGTCCGCCAAGTAGTCTTCAAGCTTGGTGGCAAGATCACCAGCCGGAATATCGATTTTGAGCTCTCTCTTGAGGCCCTCGGAGAGGGTTTCGGTTACCTGCATGGGTTTTTCGTCCTCGATCCCGAGCGGCAATACGCTCCGGAGGTTTTGTTTTAAAATCCCGTGTGCCGTGCCGCTTGCGCCTTCCTTTTCCCGAAAGCGTTCAAATAGCAGCGCATCACCCCGAAGCGGACTCCGGGGCGCACGATGGGAGCGCGATAAAGCGTGGGGCTGAAAGTGTCAAGGGCAGACGACCGAATTTGCCCGCAAGTACCGCCGATTCAGCGCTCGCATTCACGTGGCCGCAAAGCACCGGCGCCATGCGGACCGGCACCCCCAAAGCCTGCATTGCGGACAGGTCTTTACAGGGCAAGCGGTGGTGGTTGATGACGGGTCGGGTTCATGGCTTCTATCTCGACCCGGTAGAGCTTGTTGCCCTTGCCGCCTGAATACATCAGCGCATCGGTATAGGGATTGTGCGACTCGGCCTGAACGATTTCATGGCCATGCGTATAGATCTGACCGATAAGCATATGCCCCAGCTCATGGCAAAGCGTGTGCGCCAGTCCGTTCACGCCGGTAAAACGCCCGATCGAACGATCGCGCATGACACACATCCCCGAGCTGCTGTCCATGGCACCCCAGACCGAGACGGGCCGCGAGCCGTCCTCGATGGCGTTCCTCATGTTGCGGACGATGAAGAGATTGACCGTCTTGACGTGATCTGCACCGTGCGGCTGGGAAAAGGTCCGGTCTTTTACGAACGGTCTCAGATACTTCCATTCGTCTTTCTTGTCGTTGAAAGTGTCACCGCGCACGATCGCTACAAGGTGCTTGCCGATCTCCTTGTGCGACAGCTCGGCCTGTCCTTTCAGATCAAATTCGACATTGCATTGCGGCCGCAGAATCTCGGAGTTCGCAATCTTCAGAACGGTCCTGAGTTCACTTGATGAGACACGGGATTTCATTCCTGGTCCGTGTTCGACGTGAAACACGAACAGCGGGACGATCCGCATGGGTTTCACGGAAACATAGATCCGCAAGTGCCGGCCATTTTGCACGATGTCGAGCTTGCAGTTCTTGCAAGGATTCAACCCCTTGATGGTAAGGGTCTGACCGGTCACGGAAAGCCGGAGCAGTTCTTCATGCTTGAACGAGCGGACAACACCGTCTTCGCCGACGCCCTTGCTGACGAACTGAACCGGCTCATCGGCGGCGATATCAAGGCGGATCGATCTTTCGCTTCCGTTTGGCACCATGATCCAGGCACCGTCGCGGTCAACAGGGGTGGAAACCTTGGACGGCCCGAGTACCTGCGCCGGCGCAGGAAAGGTGTCAAAACCGCCCAACATGTCAGTCGGGCCATGCACCGGGATCTTCGGCATGTTTTCGGGCGAAAACGGTTTGTCCGGATCGGGCTTGTCTGGCTTGACCGGTGTTGGCCTGTCGGGCGTGTCCCGCCATTTCTGCTTCGACGCGGGGTCGTTCAGTGCCCGGATCGTCTTTGCACCCGGGTCCACGCGGAAATCGGGAACCTGAAACCCCAGAACCCGGCTCTGAAAATCACCGATCCGTTCCTTTGTGTTTGGCCCATAGAACCCGTCTTCAACCAAACCGGTCCTGTTCGGATCGAGCAGAAGGTTCAACTGCGTCTGAACCTTTCTCACATCCGCGATGTTGTTCTGTGCCCGGTATCCGACAGAACGTTCAATCTGTATTTTCGGCAGGGTGTTCATGAGAAACTCCAGATGGTGGCGTGCCCCCCACGACCCGAAGGAAAATCCGTACTCTCTGGACACGTTTAAACGAGGTACGCATCCTTTGAGGTGATGAAGATCACGTCTTGTCGGCATATCGCCGCTCTCACGAACAACCAGGACCGGCGCCGTGCTCCGGTCAGCAAGACAAGGGTTTGACCCATGCTATCTTTGGCGTAGAACAAGAACACACGATGTCCTGCAACGAACGAATCTGGTCAGCTGCGATCTGATGCTTTCACCGCTTTGGGTGACAAGCCGGATTTCGTTTTTTCAAGCGCTTAGAGGGTAAAATGGAACAACGCAGACTGGGTGCCAACGGCCCCCGAAATCAGCGCTATCGGCTATGGTGCGATGTCCTTTTCCGACATCTACGGCGCCACGAACGAGGCCCAAAGCCACGCGATCCTTGATGCTTGCCGCGATTTCGGCGTGAGCCACCTGGACACTGCGAATATCTACGGCATGGGCAAATCGGAAAATGCGATTGGAACTTACCTGAAGGCCAATCCGGGGGCCCGCAACGAATTCATCATCGCCACCAAGGCGACGATTACCAAGGATGCGGAGGGCAACCGGGCGTTCGACAACTCGGCGGAGCACCTGGAAGCAGAGCTGGACAAATCCCTTCAACGGCTGGGTCTTGAGTGCGTCGATCTGTTCTATGCGCATCGGCGCGACACCCGTTTCACACCGGAGGAAACGGCAGCCAACCTCGCCAGGCTGGTTGAGAAGGGCAAGACACGCGCGATCGGGCTGTCGGAAATTTCTCCCTCGACGCTGCGGCGCGCCATGACGGTGCACCCGGTTGCCGCCGTTCAGTCGGAATACTCACTGTCCACCCGCGCACCCGAACTCGGCCTCGTGCAGGCCTGCGCCGAGCTCGGCGTTGCCATGGTCGCTTTCTCGCCGGTCGGACGGTCGCTCCTGACGGACCATCCGATCCCGGCCGCGCGAATCCGGGAGATCCCGTTCCTTTCCGGTAATCCGCGTTTCATGGAACCCAACCTGTCTGAAAACCTTCGTATCATGCACGGCTTCCGCAAGCTCGCTTCCGACATGGGCACGACGGCAGCCGGTCTGGCCAATGCCTGGCTTCTTGCGCGCGGTCCCCATGTCATCCCGATCCCCGGCACGCGCTCGGTCGATCACCTGCGCGAATGCCTTTCCGGCGCATCTCTCAAGCTCACCGAAACGGATCTTCAGCGGATCGAATCCGCCCTGCCCGTCGGCTGGGCCCACGGCGACCGCTATTCCGAGCAGCAGTGGATCGGGCCGGAACGGTATTGCTGAAGACGGCCGAAACGCGCGGTAATGCTTTGGTGTGACAGCCTGAACTGATGTCTTGGAGTTGGTGCGGATGGAGGGACTTGAACCCCCACGCCTTGCGGCACCAGAACCTAAATCTGGCGTGTCTGCCAATTTCACCACATCCGCGTCGCAACAGACCATAGGCCCTGTGCTCAAGGCGGGGCCTCTATAGCACCGCAGGTTTTTCCGTCAAAGGAAAAAGATGTCCTCAGCGCGATCCTGCGCTGCGCTTGTCCACAAGGGAGGCAATCGCCGGCCTGAGCGCCGCTGCCAGATCTTCCGCAATAAGCCCGGGGCCCAGCCTCTTGCCGGCATCGCCATGCAGCCAGACCGCCTGACACGCCGCCTCGAACGCAGGCACGGTCTGAGCCAGAAGGCCGGTGACGATACCTGCAAGAATGTCACCGGACCCGGCCGTCGCCAGCCACGGCGGTGCGTTTGAATTGATCGCTGCGCGGCCATCCGGCGATGCGATCACGGTATCCGGCCCTTTGAGGATCACAGTCGTACCGGACAGGGCTGCCGCCTGCCGCGCCCGGAGGAGCTTGTCGCCCCTGATTTCCGGAAACAGGCGGGAAAACTCGCCTTCATGCGGCGTCATCACGACCGGCGCGGAACTTTTCCTTGTCTCACTGAACAGACCTCCGGGATCTTCGGCAAAGCTGGTCAGGGCGTCGGCATCCAGCACCAGCGCCCGCCCGATATTCAAAAGCTGCAGGACAAGTTCTTGTGTCTGCTGCCCGACGCCGAACCCAGGCCCGATGAGAAGCGCATTCAGTCGCTCATCGGCAAGAAAAGCCTCGATCGTCGCCGCATCAGCCACCTTTTTCAGCATAACTGCCGTCAGATGGCACGCATTGACCATCAGGGCGTCGGGCGGCGTTGCCAGGGTCACAAGGCCGGCGCCTGCCCTGAGCGCGGCACCGGCCGACAACCGGGCAGCACCCGTCACGGACATCGGTCCACCGAAGACCACGGCGTGCCCCTTGGAGTATTTGTGCCCATCCGCCGTGGGCACCGGCCAGGCACCGATCCAAAGATCCGGAGCGTTTGTAAATGTATCCGGTCCGATCTCGTCGAGTGTCGCAGCCTCAATACCGATGTCGGCCACGCGTGTGTGTCCGCATAGGGCGCGGCCGGGAAAAAGGACGTGTCCTGGCTTTTTCCTGAAAAACGTAACCGTCGCGCGCGATTTGAGCGCGTCTCCCAGAACTGCACCGGTCGCGCCGCTCAATCCCGAAGGGAGATCGACGGCAACCACCGGAACACCCGAGTGATTGATCCTGCCGACAAGCTCCAGAACGGGTCCGGTCAGCGGCCGGTCCAGTCCGGCGCCGAACAGGGCATCAACGACAAGATCGGCAGATGCGAGCTCGTCCGGAAAGTCACGCGAGATCGCGTCTCCGGTGGATAGATACGAGATCGCGCCGCGCATGCCGGCACTCATGCGCTGAAATGCCTCGAGCGCGTCTCCCGTGAGCGTTTGCGGGTCTTTGAGGAGATAAACGGAGACATCGTAGCCCCAGACATCCAGACAACGCGCTGCGATGAAACCGTCCCCGCCATTGTTCCCGGGACCGCAAAGCACAAGTATCTTGGTTCTCGGGGGCGCGAGCTCGGCTGCCGATCTTGCAACGGCCTGGCCTGCCCGCTCCATCAGATCGATCCCGGGCACACCACCTTCGATCGTCAGTCTGTCGGCCCGGCCCATCTCTTCCGGCGTCAGCAACGCGGCAGCCGACTTTCCGCTATCAGATGTCATGACAAAGACGTTCTCCACGTGACGCACGGCTCTGGCATCCGCTCCCCAGGGCCAAGATGCCTTTTATGGAATTTCGTGTCCGCCATGACAAGTCGACCAGAAATATGCCCTCTTTTTAATCATACCGTCTATTTTTTAGCCACAAACACGATATCGCACACTGTGAACGCCACGCATCCAAGGTCAAATTGCCACTTTTCTTGGCTGTTTTCCCGGACTTCCAAATTGGCGAAGCGGACAACGTTCGGTTGGCACACATCGTGCTTAGCGACGTCCATCGGTTTTCGCCGGTGGACGGGAGCGCTCGCCTTCAAGTCATCGGCCAAAAATGAGCCTGCCGACATTTCCGGCATGTAATTTGGAGAGAGAAACAAGGTGATGAAAAAGATCGAAGCGATCATTAAGCCCTTCAAGCTGGACGAGGTCAAAGAGGCTTTGCAGGAAGTCGGCCTTCAGGGCATCACCGTGACCGAAGCGAAAGGTTTCGGACGCCAGAAAGGCCACACGGAGCTTTACAGAGGCGCCGAATATGTCGTCGATTTTCTCCCGAAGGTGAAAGTAGAAATCGTCCTTGGTGACGACGTGGTTGAAAAAGCAGTTGACGCGATCCGCTCGGCTGCGCAAACAGGGCGCATCGGCGACGGCAAAATCTTCGTTTCGAATATCGAGGAAGCTGTTCGCATCCGTACCGGTGAATCCGGTATCGACGCCATCTGACCCACCTTATCCCGGCATCCGCCGGCAATCCGAACTCCGGCCTTGTCAAACAGAGATAAATAGAAGCCTCTGAAGGCCCGGACCCAAACCTACCGTTCACAAGATAATCAAAGGGATGGACAAAATGACCACTGCCGCTGACGTCCTCAAGGAAATTCAGGAAAAGGACGTAAAGTTTGTCGACCTGCGCTTCACCGACCCGCGCGGTAAAATGCAGCACGTCACAATGGACGTTGCACTTGTTGACGAGGACATGTTCGCAGAAGGTGTCGCCTTTGACGGGTCGTCGATTGCTGGCTGGAAGGCCATCAACGAGTCCGACATGATGCTGATCCTCGATCCTGAATCTGCCCATATGGACCCGTTCTTCGCACAGTCCACGATGGCAATTTTCTGCGACATCATCGATCCGATCACCGGTGAAGGTTACAATCGCGATCCGCGCATGACCGCAAAGAAAGCGGAAGCTTACGTCAAGTCCGGCGGTTTCGGTGACACGATCTTTGTTGGTCCGGAAGCTGAATTCTTCATGTTCGACGACGTTCGCTTCACGGCTGATCCCTATAACACAGGCTTCATCCTGGACAGCTCCGAACTGCCGTCCAACATGGGTTCCGAGTACGAGACCGGCAACCTCGGTCACCGTCCGCGCACGAAAGGCGGCTACTTCCCGGTCCCGCCGGTCGACAGCGCGCAGGACATCCGCTCCGAAATGCTGTCCGTCATGGGTGAAATGGGCGTTCCGACCGAAAAGCATCACCACGAAGTCGCCGCCGCTCAGCACGAACTCGGCATGAAGTTCGAAAAACTGACCTCTTGTGCCGACAACATGCAGGTCTACAAATACGTTGTTCACCAGGTCGCACACGCTTACGGCAAGACGTCCACGTTCATGCCGAAGCCGGTCTTTGGCGACAACGGCACGGGCATGCACTGCCACCTTTCCATCTGGAACGGCGGAGAGCCGGTCTTCGCCGGCAACCAGTATGCCGACCTGTCCGAGACCTGCCTTTACTTCATCGGTGGAATTCTGAAACACGCAAAGGCGCTGAACGCGTTTACAAACCCGTCGACCAACTCTTACAAGCGTCTGGTACCGGGTTACGAGGCTCCGGTTCTTCTGGCCTACTCCTCGCGCAACCGGTCCGCGTCCTGCCGCATTCCGTTCACCGCTTCGCCGAAGGCAAAGCGCGTTGAGGTTCGCTTCCCCGATCCGACGGCAAACCCGTATCTGTGCTTCTCCGCTTTGCTGATGGCTGGCCTCGACGGCATCAAGAACAAGATCCATCCGGGCGACGCAATGGACAAGAACCTTTATGATCTGCCTGCCGAAGAGCTGGCCGAAATCCCGACGGTTTGCGGTTCCCTGCGTGAAGCACTTGAATCCGTCGATGCCGACCGCGATTTCCTCAAAGCCGGTGGCGTCTTCGACGACGACCAGATCAACGCTTACATCGAACTGAAGATGGAAGAAGTCGAGCGTTTCGAAATGACGCCGCACCCGGTCGAATTCGACATGTACTACTCCGTCTAAGAGCACCCGTTCTTTTTGACGTGAAAGCCCCGGCCGGATGGCCGGGGTTTTTTGTTGGTCAGTCGTGGGCCTCCAGCCAGTCCGCGAGGGATGGACGTTTGCGCCCCTTGATGCCATGCATTGCAGGAGACGCAATCATTGCATTCAGAACCGCTTCCTGCGTGGTCTCCGCTGCCGCCTTGAACAGGAGATCGATTTTATCCTCCCGCAGGACTTCGCGCGCGATGAAGTCGCAATCACTGAAGCGTGTTGCAAGACGCGCTGCCGCGGGTCTTGGCCGGCTCGGAGCCTTTTACGGCAACGGCAGCGGCGATATTGCGCTTGCATTCTCCACCGGGCAGCGGCTGCCGCACTTCAATGATTGCGACTTCATCGCGCGCGAAGTCCTGCGGGAGGATAAAATCGATCTCCTGTTCAAGGCGGCAGCGGAGACCACGCAGGAAGCGGTTCTGAATGCAATGATTGCGTCTCCTGCAATGCATGGCATCAAGG
>JBCDEN010000764.1:0-2186 GCA_039179715.1 Pseudomonadota bacterium | reverse complement strand
GCCGGGGACAATGGCTCGGCATTGCAGCTGGCGCAGTTCTATCTCCTGGGGACGGGCGTCGAAGCCGACAAGGCCAAGGCCGCGGACCTGTTCGAACAGGCAGCCGATGCCGGCAACGCTTCGGCACTCTACAATCTGGCCGTTCTCTACCAGGAAGGCGACGGCCGGCCCTTCAACGAGGAAAAGGCACGCGAGCTTCTGGAAGAAGCGGCCCGCAAGAACGACCCCGAGGCGCAATATGCGCTCGGCCTGTCCTATCTGGAATCGCAGACGGGCCTGAACGATCCGGGCCAGGGAGCGTTCTGGCTTGGCCGCGCCGCCCGCCGGGGTCACACGTCCGCGCAGGTCTATTACGGAATTCTGCGGCATCAGGGCAAGGGTGTCGATCCAAACGAAGCCGAGGCGGCCGACTGGTTTGAGCGGGCGGCCATCGCCGGCAATCCGGTTGCCATGAACCGGTTGGCGCGGATCTACGCTTACGGCCGCGGACGGGAGCAGGATTTCACGGCAGCGGCCGGCTGGCATCTGGCGGCACGCTCGAACGGCGTGCCCGACTTCAACCTCGACCGGATCGTGGAAACGCTCGACGAGAAGACGATCGAGGATGCGCGCGTTCTGGCGGAGCAGCACACGACGACGCTGCTCGCACCAAGCGAAGATCCGGCTGCGGAATCTCCCTGATTCGTCCCAGAGTGGGTCAAACCTAGGAAAAATTGCCTTTTTTCCTTGAAACGGCCCCGCTTTTGTGGTGGACAGTCGCGAGCATTTTCCGGCGCTTCGGTGATCTGCCGGAGGCCGCTCTGCTTCAGATCCTAACACTTCATAAAATCGGTCGTTCCATGAAAATCAACGGTAACGAAATCAAGCCCGGTAATGTGCTTCAGCATCAGGACACGCTTTGGGCGGTGGTCAAGGTTCAGCATGTGAAACCTGGCAAGGGCGGAGCCTTCGCACAGGTCGAGATGAAGAACCTGATCGATGGCCGCAAACTCAACGAGCGCTTTCGCTCGGAGGACAAGGTCGAGCGCGTCCGCCTGGAGCAAAAGGACTTTCAGTACCTTTATACCCAGGACGACATGCTGATCTTCATGGACACCGAGACCTACGAACAGCTGGAGCTGCAGTCCGAATTCGTCGGCGACCGCGCCGCGTTCCTGCAGGACGGCATGATGGTCACGGTGGAGTTGCACGAAGAACGCCCGATCGGCATCACCCTGCCGCAGCATGTGACGCTCGAAATCAGCGAAGCCGATGCGGTCGTGAAAGGTCAGACCCAGTCGTCTTCCTACAAGCCCGCACTGATGGAAAACGGGGTCCGTGTCATGGTTCCCCCCTTCATCACCGCAGGGGAAAAAATCATCGTCGACACCGGCACGCTGGAATACGTTCGCCGCGCCGAATAGGCGCACGGCGAGCATCTTTTTGCAAACACCAATTCTGGCGCGCCCGGGCGTTTTCGGGCGCGGCCCAACAACAAGTGACAATTCATGGCCCGCACAGCAATCCTCAACGTGATGGTACAAGCCGCAATCAAGGCCGGACGCAGTCTGGTGCGCGACTTTGGCGAAGTTGAAAACCTTCAGGTGTCCCGCAAGGGACCGGGGGATTTCGTATCCGCCGCCGACCGCCGTGCAGAGGAAATCCTGAGCGGGGAACTGACCAAGGCACGCCCGACTTACGGCCTCGTCATGGAAGAAAGCGGTGTCGTGGAAGGCACCGACGGCCAGCACCGCTGGCACATCGATCCGCTTGACGGCACCACCAATTTTCTCCACGGCATTCCGATTTTCTCTGTTTCAATCGCGCTTGAGCGCGCGGGGGAAATCGTCGCCGGCGTCATCTTCAACCCGGTCATGGACGAGCTTTACACCGCCGAGCGCGGACGCGGAGCCTTTCTCAACGACCGGCGCCTGAGGGTTGCCGGACGCACGGAACTGCCGGAAATGCTGATCGGCATGGGACTGCCCTTCATCGGCAAGGGCGATCATGGCCGCGCGCTGCGTGAACTGCGCCACGTCATGCCGGAAGTATCCGGTGTCCGCCGCGCCGGCGCCGCCTCGCTCGATCTCGCCTGGACCGCGTCCGGACGGCTCGACGCCTACTGGGAACACAATCTGAATTCCTGGGACATTGCGGCAGGCATCCTCATGGTGCGCGAAGCCGGCGGCTTCGTGAGTGACCTGCAG
>JBCDEN010000040.1:0-12428 GCA_039179715.1 Pseudomonadota bacterium | reverse complement strand
GCGCTTTACGGCAACATTCAACATGATGGCCGGGCTGTTCGGTCCGGTCTGGTTCGGGGCACGGGGTCTGTGGTCCTGGGCCCTGCCGTTCCTCATCATCGAGACGCTGGCGATCGTCCAGATCGCGCGTGGCCTCTTCGGCGATCTTGCAGCGGAAGCCAGGGAACGGATCGAATCGATCGAGGGAACGCTCGAACTGCGCCGCGAACAGCTTGCCGCGGCCATCGAAAGCGGGTCCGACAAGGCCGACGTCTACCGACGAACGGTGGATTCGCTTGAAGCAAGCATCGGCGGCATCCGGGCGGAAGCCGACGCTCTCGCCGAGCAGGGCATATGGATCGCGCTGGCCGGTGTGGCACTGCTCGCGCTCGCCAAGCTGGTACAGGCCGTGTCCGCGAACTGGGCGCTGGAAAAGCGGTTCTCCGAATGGCTCTCGGACAATTCCATCCGCTCGGGCATGCCGGTCTCGCAGATCGCGTTCAGCGCGGTCTTCATGGCCGTGATCGTGCTTGCATCGGTCCTGCATTACAGCTTTCCCGGGCGGTTCTCGCTGCTCGATGCGTTCCCGACCAATCCGGAATTCCGGATCGTCAGCATCGAGGGTGTCGAAGCCTTCTTCGCTTTCTGCGTTGCCAACGGGGAAGCGTTGTTCGATGCGATCACCTATTGCATCCGCTTGCTGCTGGATGCGCTTGAGCTGGTCTTTGTCAGCACGCCCTGGATCGTGGTCGCCAGCCTGATCATCCTCCTGACCTGGCTGACGGCAGGGATCCGGACCGCGATCTGGTCCGGCGCATTTTTGGCCTATATGGGCCTGCTCGGCTTCTGGGACAAAGCCATGACAACGCTGGCGTTGCTCGGCACCGCGGCCTGCCTTTCAATCGTGATCGGCATCCCGCTCGGCATGTTCGCGGCCAGGCGGCCCCGGTTCTACGCTTTCATCCAGCCGATCATGGATTTCATGCAGACCATGCCGGCCTTCGTGTTCATGATCCCGGTCATCGCCTTTTTCGGGACCGGCAAGCCGGCCGCCGTCGTCACGACCATGATTTTCGGCGGAACGCCGGTCGTCCGGCTGACGGTGCTCGGCCTGCGCGGTGTTCCGGAAAGCGTCCGGGAGGCCGCGATCGCCTTTGGTGCCAACAAGTGGTACCTGCTGACACGGGTCGACCTGCCGCTCGCCAGCCCGTCGATCCGGGCCGGGATCAACCAGACGATCATGCTGTCCCTGGCGATGGTGGTAGTTGCCTCCCTGATCGGGGCCAAGGGCCTCGGCGAAGACGTTCTGGAAGCCCTGCAATACGCCAATGTCGGACAGGGGATTCTCGCCGGGTTCTCGATCCTGTTCTGTGCCATGATCCTTGACCGGATCGTGCAGGGTGCCCGTAAATGATCCCACTTGTGCTCGTTCACGGGTTCATGGGAGGCAGCGATCAGTGGCGCCTTCAGGCGCCACTTTCAAACGACGGGCATCTGGTCGAGATCGATCTGCCCGGCTTCGGCGACAACGCGGATCTGCCGCCGATCAATTCGATCGGCGGGTTCGCAGACTGCGTCCTGCAATATCTGGCAAGCCTCGGGATCGAGCGTTTTCACCTGCTCGGCCATTCCATGGGCGGCATGATCGTTCAGGAAATGATGCGGCGGTCTCCCCGGTCCATCGAGCGGCTCATCCTCTATGGAACCGGTCCGGTCGGGGTCCTGCCGGGGCGTTTCGAAACGATCGAGACTTCCATGCGGCGGGCAGAGGAAGAGGGACCTTCGGCAACCGCACGCCGTATTTCCGCGACCTGGTTCATGAAGGGTGAAAACGACGAGAGATATCCCGATTGCGCAGCCATCGCCGAGAAGAGCAGCCTGGCCGCGATCTTGGCCGGACTGGAGGCCATGCGCGACTGGTCGGGCGAAGACGCCCTTGCCGCAATCAGCACACCAACCCTGGTGATCTGGGGCGACGGCGACCGCACCTATGCGTGGCCGCAGGCGGACGTCCTCTGGAAAACGATACCCGATTGCAGGCTTGCGGTCGTCCCGGGCTGCGCGCACGCGGTCCATCTTGAAGAGCCCGACCTTTTCAATCGCATCGTTCGCAAGTTTCTCCACGAGATGTGAGGACCGGCACCTTGCCATCTCAGATCGCTGCGGCCTTAAAAGAGACGCCGCTCAGAACGTGTATCTGCTTTCCAGAAGCACCCCGTAGCGCTGGTAGTTCTGTTCGAAAACAACTTTTTCACCAGTGAAGATATAGCGACGGTCGAAATTGGATTGCAGCCACCAGTAGCGCCCGCCAACACCGATCTGCCAGTTGTTCGTCACATCGAAATTGAGCATTGCATCGGCCTCGACACCATAGGTCCAGTTGCTTTCCCATGTCTCGACACGGTTGTGGCTCCAGGGAACGGCCGCTACGTCGAAGGACCAGCTAAACCGATCGCTGAGGTCGCCCTCGGCCGTCAATCCGACACGAAGCGCATGCCATTGGCGCCTCTGCTCGATAACGGTATTTCTGTCCACGGCATCGATACTGTCATTCAAATAGTGATACCCGACGAAACCCTTCATCTTGATCTGGCCGTTGGCAAAATCGGCAAAGCGCACACCACCGTCAACAACCACGTATCCGAGAGCCGTTTCTTCCAGATCCCCGCTCGGATTGGTGTAGAAGTCACCCTCTCCACCCGAATTTCGACCCAGGCCTGCATAAGCGCGCACGAACATGTTCGTTGACCGGTTTTCCAGCTCGCCAACAATCTCTGCCGTGTGCGACCTCACGCCATCCACGGTGTTCCAGTGGAAGTCGCCCGTATCCATCTCCGAGTTGTTCTGGCTGTACCAGTAGCGCAGGCCGATACTCCCCCTGAGGACTGAATTCTGAAACTCTGTCGGCACCGGTGATGTGTAGTCGGCAGCGTGACCGCCGCATGTCAAAAAAAGCATGCAAAAAAGTGCTGAAAACGCCCTGACCATGGCCCTGCCCCAAGTGGTGAATTTGCGCCGAATGCGCGTAATAGGTGCAGACAGTCATTGCAATTTATGGTTAATGGTACGTGAAGATTTGCATCGAATGATTGTTCTGCACAACATCTCGCCATAGCGTACAAAACTTCGCGCTTAGGCGACGTTACGTCATTTTTTCAGTGACTTACGCAAAACGTGGCAATGAAACAACTGACGTCCAGCGTAAGCGTGGGCACGAGGTCAAACCCGTTTGCGATGCAAACCGGCCGGTGCTACCTTCGGCTGCGCTTGTTGCAGTGGCAAGCGACGGAGATTTTATGTTCACGAATGCACATACCTGCTGAGCTCAGCTTCTGAGACAGCACGTTGGAACCGGCGAAGTCCTGGCGGCTATCGCCACATTTTGTGCTGCCGGTTTTCCCGCACCAAAAGAAACGCGCGTACGGGCGACCGGCGGAGACCAATGCCAGGCTTAGGAAACGCCCCGGCACAGGCATCGTGAAAGATCATATCAAATGAACATCAGACCTTCCGTCTCCCAAGACATTCCTGCCCTGCAAAACATTGCCGACGACACAGGGCTGTTTCCTTCCGATCTGCTGCCTCAAATGATGGACAGCTACCTGTCAGGAAGTGACGAGAACAGCCTGTGGCTGACCTGTGAAGAGGACAGCCGGGCCATCGGTTTCTGCTACGCCGTAGGGGAGACGTTTGCAGCGGGAACCTGGAACATGCTGGCGCTCGCCGTGGCGCCCGACCGCCAAGGCAACGGCGCTGGCCGGGCCATTGTCGCAGCGCTTGAAAAACTGCTGCACGGCAAAAACCATAGAGTGATCATCGTGGACACGTCCGGCGCCGAGAGTTTCGCCGGAACACGCAACTTCTACAAGAGGTGTGGATACGCGGAAGAAGCGCGCATCCGGGACTACTGGGGCCCAGGCGACGACAAGATCGTGTTCTGGAAGGCGCTTTAAAGACTGGTCGGAGGCGCGACCGGGAGGGCCGCGCCTTTCGGCTGTTATGCCAGATCCTTGATCAGCAACAGGACGTCACCGGTATAGTAAGGCTGGCACGGATGCGACCGCACCGGCGCTTTTTCGTGCATCTTGTAGCCGAGGCGCTGATAAAGGCGCACTGCCCCGGTGTTCTGGCCATAGACCTGAATGCTCATCGCGGGCGTCCCGTATTCGCGCGCAAGGCGTTCCGATGCAGCAAGCAGGGAGCTGCCGAGACCTTGCCCGCGATTGCCAGGGAACGTTGCCAGCGCATTGATGTACCAGGTTCCGACCGAGTGTTTTTCAAGCTCCACAAAAGGAGCAATCGGCGCGGGGAGTGCGTCAGGATCGTCTTCCGGGGCAGTTTCGATCGGATAACTCAGGACCATGCCGGTGATGTCGCCACGCCGCTCCGAGACAAGCGCGTTCGTATAGGAAAATCCACCTGATGGCCTTCGCGCGCGTTCGATGCCGACATCGAGCGGTGTCTGTTCGTTTTCGCAGGCCCGGCTCCAAAGCCAGTTGGGAATGCCCTCGCCTGCAATATCGATCAGCCTGGCGAGCGCCGCGGCATCTTCCACATGTGCTTGCCTGATCAGGGGACTGGATTGAAAATTCATATTTTTGCTCTCTTTTTTGAAAAATGTTTGGTCGACCGGGCGTTCAGGCAGCCGGCCGGCAACGTTCATTAATGGCGATGCAGCCGACGTGCCTGTGATCCGTGCCACAGCACCCGCCAACCACGCGGAGATTCGGCAGCAACCGCATCAGTTCTGCATTCAGCCGGCCGAGTTCACCCGGATCGCCATCGTCCAGCGTCTCGGCTTCGTCCAGTTCCGCATGGCTCATGCGTGAGGCGTTCGACCTGATGCCGCCGATACGGGATGTCCATGCTCCCCCGGATTCCAGGACATGCCGGAAATGATCGGGATGCGCGCAATTGATCATGTAGTAGGCGGGGCCGCCGCCTGTCTCCTTGTCGACTTCTCCGATCGCTTCCGCCAGCAGCTGGCCGGACGGCAATCTGCCATCGGTTTCAAGCGTGAAGGCAATCACGATGGGGACGTCGATTTCCGCCGCCGCGCGCACCATGCCCACGGCTTCGCCGGAGTGTGTCAGCGTCATCGCACTGATCATGTCGACACCCGCACGGCCCAGCGCATGAATTTGCGGCGCATGGATCAGGAAGGCATCCTGATAAGACAGCGTTTCCTCCGGCGCATAGGCATCGCCGGACGGGCCAACGAGCCCGTTGACGAGGATCGGCAGCGCGTTGGTCTCGTAACGCTCGCGGATCTCAGAGACGAAATGGACGGCCCGTTCGTTGGTTTGCAAGACCTCGGCGACCGACTGGCCGAGCGGCCCTGCCCAGGCGACACCTGCACGCCAGGTCGGCGCGTCCAGGACGAAGCCGCGGCCGGACTGGCGGGCAATATCCAGAAAGCGTTTGTAATACTCGGCAAGGTCGCGCCGTCCTTCCTCGCTGTCCAGCAGCACCGCCGCGGAGAAGCAAGGCAGATCGTAGCCCTTGTCGAAGATCAGGTAGGTCTCCAGTCCGCCATCTGACAGAAAGAACCGGTCGGCATGAATAAGGTCATGTATTCGCATGGCGCTTTTCTCCTGTTTCGATGCCAAGAGAGGTATGCGCAGCGACGCGCAGGCGGTAGTGGTCGCGTAGTCCGGTTGCGGTGATTTGTTTTCCGCTTTATTTTCAGTGGGTAATGACTGGTTTCCTCCGAAGGGTATTTGACGGAGGGGCGTCAACTGGACTCACGGTACAGTGGGGGAAGCATTGACCGGCAAAACCGACACGCGCAGCAGGATCCTCGACATAGCTGAAGCCGCTGTGCTGGAAAAGGGCTTCGAAGCGACCTCGATCGAGGAAATCGTTGCCGGTGCCGAGATATCCAGGGGCGGCTTCTTCTACCATTTCAAGGACAAGAACGCGCTCGCGCGGGCCATGCTGGAACGCTATATCGAGGTCGAGAACGCACTTTATGACGACCTCTTTGCGCGTGCCCGCGAGCTCAACGACGATCCGCTTCATTCAATGCTCATCGGCCTGAAACTGCTCGCGGAGATGCTGGAGGAAATGCCGACAGGGCATCCGGGGTGCGTCATTGCCTCGACCGCCTATCAGGACCGTCTGTTCGACGAAGGCGTCCGCGAGCTGAACCGGCAGGCGATCCTCGGCTGGCGGAAGCGCTTTCGCGGCATGTTCGAGGACATCGCGGAAATTTACCAGCCGCGCGAGGAGGTCAATCTCGATGCGCTCGGCGATATGGTATCGGGCGTTGTCGAGGGCGGTCTCGTGTTGCAGCGCGCCTTGCGTGAACACAACAATGCGTCCGAACAGATCATGCTGTTCCGTACCTATCTGAAATTGCTGTTCAGCCCGACATAGGCTGATCGCAGATCAAAACTCGATCGTGATCGGAACATGATCGCTCAGGCCGTTGCCGACCCAGTCGTCAAAGCTTCCGACCGAGAAGGCCCTGATCTCTTCCAGCCAGGCATCGGGCGCAAAGACAAAGTCGATATGGTAGGTGGGGCCATCTATCCGCCGGTCGCGCCAGTAATGCGTCGGCGTTTTTTCCTCGCCCTGCGGTTCCCCAGTCACTGCGTGGTAAGCGCTGCCAATCCCCATGCCCTCCAGAATATCCACCTTGGCCATGTGGTTGATGCGCCAGCCCGGCTTGTCCCAGATCTTGTTGCTGTTCCAGTCGCCGCCAATGACCGTCGGACCGGAGTTTATGAATTCCCGGTACTTGCTGAACGACCGGCGAAGCGGACCGCTCTGGTGCTTGCGGGTGACGCCCGCGCTGGCATTCTGCGCCCAGACCGCGATCAGGTTGAAAGCACGCGGCCCGCCCACCCTGACCGGCAGGATGAAGCGCAGCGTGGGGTAAAACGGCTCGAAACGGGTGACCGTGTAGCCATTGAAGCCAAAGACGCCCAGGCCCTTGTTGGGATTGGTTCCCATCCAGATCGCTGAACAGCCGGACAAGGCCGTGTCACCGCGTTTTGCCAAGATGTCCGGGCGGGCGCATTCCGATATCACCGCGATATCCGGACGTTCGGACAAAAGAGCCTCCGCCTTTCGATGCAGTGCCATGTTGCAGTTCCAGAAAACCAGGCGCACGTTACGGACACCGTGTCGGGGGCAACACACCGACTATGCGGACGCGTTCGGGGAGGAATTCGGGCCAACGCGACGCTTCGCAGTTCTTCACTGATTTCCTCCGCTCAATCTTTTCTGAACCGCACCGGTGGCGATTTCTCCGGCAGGAGCCCGGCCCGGAACCGTTGCAGCACGACCTGCAGCAGCAGGCCGACCAGAAGCATACGGATGAAGGAACTCCGTGTCGCCCATTCCGGCGGCAGACGGTTGGTGAAGATCTCGGTGACGGACCAGATCGTCCAGATGCTCAAGGCGCCGAGGATCGCGCCCCTGTTGTTGCCCGAACCGCCGGCCATCAGCATCACCCAGACCAGGAAGGTGGTCAGGAGCGGGTCGGTGGCTGTCGGCGACAGGAAACGGAAGTAGTGTGCGGACAAGCCGCCGGCGATGCCCATCACCGCGCAGCCGATGACGAATGTCTGGACGCGGAATTTCTCCACGTTTTTTCCTGCGGCCGACGCGGACGTCTCATTGTCGCGGATAGCCCTTAGGCTGCGTCCCCACGGACTGTCGTAGAGCCGGGTGGTCGCGACATAGACAAGCAGGACGATGATCCAGACGAAGCCCAGAAAGGCAACGTCCGACATCCGGCCGTTAGTAAAATCGGCAAAGGGTCGCGGGATGCGCGAGACGCCGAGGCTGCCATTGGTCAGCCAGCTTTCATTGACGAATACCAGTCGCAGGATCTCCGCGATCCCGATGGAGGCCATGGCAAGGTAATCGCTCTTGAGGCGCACGCAGATCCTGGCAACGGCCCAGCCGGTCACGCCCGCGACGATTGCCGCCCCGACGAGGCCGATCGGGACGGGCATGGAAAAACCGCCCAGGTGCCTGCCGGAGGCTGCTGTCGTCAAGATCGCGGAGGTATAGGCGCCGACACCGTAAAAGCCGGCGATCCCGGCATTGAACAACCCGCCCATGCCCCACTGCACATTGAGCGCAAGGCACAGCAGCGCATAAATGCCGCCAAGGATCAGCAGACTCACGACATAGAAAAAGAGGCCGGTGAGTTCCATCAGAGTAGCCTCCCTTTGAACAGACCTTGCGGGCGGAAGATCAGAAGTCCGATCATGATCACGAAGGCGATGGCTGTCTTGTAAGAGGGCGAGATCAGCGCTTCATCGCCGATCCAGTGATAGGAGGAGAGTTCCTCCGCCATGCCGATGATGAAGCCGCCCGCCATCGCGCCCATCGGTTTGCCGATGCCGCCGAGAATGGCGGCGGCGAACATGGGCAGAAGCAGGTTCCAGCCGAGATTGGGATGCGCGCTGGTATTGAGCGCGGCGAACGCCCCGGCCACAGCCGCCAGAGCCGCCCCGATGATCCATGTCCAGCGGACAACCTTTGCCGTGTCGAGGCCGGAGACCTCGGCAAGTTCGGGATCGTCGGCCACCGCACGCATGGAGCGGCCGGTCTTCGTGGCCGTCAGGAAATAATGCAGCAGCACCGCGATAATGGCAGTCGTGACAATTGCCTGCAGATGCAGGACGGAGACGCGGAACGTATCGAACAGGACCAGCGGCGGGCGCACGCCTGCAACCAGCACCTGGTTCTCCGACCCCCAGACGAGCTGGATCATCGAACGGAAGACAAGCGCGATGCCGAAGGAAGAGATCACCGTGTAGATTGTCGGAAGATCCCTGAGCGGCCGGTAGAAAAACCGGTCGACGAAAAGCGCGGAAAAGATCGTCAGCGCCATTCCGAAAGGAACAAGCAGCAGGGGATTGACCGGCATCAGCGCAGTCGCCGCCAGGATGCCGTAGGCCCCGAGGGTCATCAGGTCGCCATGGGCGAAATGGGCGAAGCGAAGAATGCCGAAGATCATGGAGATGCCGACGGCGCCGAGCGCATAGATGCTGCCAATGGTGAGTGCCGGAAACAGGTAGAAGTTGACGAACTCGCTCATGCGGCCGTGCCTCCCAGAAAGAGACGGCGCACGTCCTCGTCGGCCAGCAGTTCCTGGCCCGTGCCGCTGAGATGATTGCGGCCATTGACCAGAATATGGCCATGGTCGGCGATCTGCAGCGCCTGGCGCGCATTCTGCTCCACCATCAGCACGGTGATCCCGGTTTTGCGGATATCGAGGAGCAGATCGAAAATGCGTTCAAGATAGGCTGGCGAGAGACCCGCCGTCGGTTCGTCCAGCAGCACAAGTTTCGGCTCGCTCATCAGAGCGCGGCCCATGGCGACCATCTGTCTCTGGCCGCCGGACAGTTCGCCCGCCGGCTGTTTCAGCTTGTCCTTCAGGTCCGGAAACAGTGCCAGCACCTTTTCGCGGGTCGCCCTCTGATCTGGTGGCGGGGCGGCATAAGTGCCGACATCCAGGTTCTCGTCGACCGTCATGGAGGCGAACACGTTCTTGTTCTGCGGCACCGCCGAGACGCCGAGGGGCACAAGCGCCGAAGTCTTGCAGCCCGCCAGTTCCTTTTCCCCGAGCCGGATGGAGCCGGCCGAAACAGTTGTCAGCGCAAAAATCGATTTCAGCAGCGTCGACTTGCCTGCCCCGTTCGGTCCGAGCACCACGGCGATTTCACCGGCTTCCACGGTCAGCGAAATGTCCTCGATGATCGGCGGTCCGCCATAGCCTGCCGACAGCCCGGCCACGGCAAGCTGTTCGGTCATAGCTGGACCTCGTATTTGCCGCCGCCGAAATAGGCTTCGATCACGCGCTCATCCCGCTTCACCTCGTCAACGGTTCCTTCGGTCAGCAACGTGCCCTGCGCCATCACCAGAACGTGGTCGCACAGTCTTGAGACATAATCGAGATCATGCTCGATCAGGCAAAAGGTCAGGCCTCGTTCCGCATTCAGCATCAGGATCTTGTCGGCCAGTTTTCCCAGGAGTGTCCGGTTGATGCCTGCCCCGATCTCGTCCAGCAGGATGATCTTGGGATCGCGCATGAGCGCGCGGCCGAGTTCGACCAGTTTCTTCTGGCCGCCGGAGAGATTGCCTGCCTTTACGTCAATGACATGTTCCAGCTCGAGCAGGCGCACGGTCTCGCGCGCGGTCTCGTAGATCGCGCGCTCCTCTGCGGAATAATGTCCCCGCCGGAAAATCACGTTCAGAACGTTTTCACCCTGCGGCGCGGAAGCGGACGCCATCAGGTTCTCAAGCACCGAGAGCTGCGCGAATTCGTGCGGTATCTGGAAGGTGCGCGCCAGCCCCGCCTCGGCCCTCTGGTAAGGCTTCAGCGCGGTGACGTCCTTGCCATCGAAGAAAACACGGCCCGAACTCGGCCGGATCGCCCCCGCGATGACGTTGAATGCGGTCGTCTTGCCCGCACCGTTCGGTCCGATAAGACCTGTGATGCGGCCTGCGCCGATTTCGAAGCTTGCATGGTCAACTGCCCGCAAACCGCCAAAATCGACGCAGATCTCGTCCAGCCGGATCACTGTTGTCGCGGCTTATTCGACGATTGCAATCTGCTTGTAACCGTCGCCATCGACAACGAACTTGCCGATGAAACCGCCGACATCGCCGTTTTCGTCGAATTCGGCGGAGCCGCTGGCACCATCATAGTCGATGTCCTTGCCGTCCTTGATCAGGGCCACGGCCTTCGCCCACTCGCCCGGTCCGACCTTCTCGCCCGGCGCCATGGCGACCTCGCGCAGTGCCTCGGCCATCTTGGCGCGGTCCGTGGACCCGGCTTTTTCAACGGCAAGCAGAGCCAGGAAGGTGGCATCATAGGTCTGGTCGACAAAGGCCTTGTCCGCACCCTCGCCATACTCGGCGTTGAAGGCATCGTGCAGCGTCTTCTGGGCCGGGTTTTCCGCAGGAGACGTCGGCGATGAGAAGAAGGATGTCTTGAGCGCGTCCGCGCCGACATTCTGGATCAGGAGTTCGTCGCGCAGGCCGTCGGTTCCGACGAACTTGTCGAAGAGGCCGCCTTCGATGGACTGACGGACGATCTTGCCGCCGCTGTCGCCGGCATAGGCGATGACGACCAGCGCGTCCGCGTCACCCTTGGCAAGGCTTGCCAGTTCAGAGCGGTAAGAATCCTTTTTCTCCTCGTGCTTGTTTGCGGCAACGATCTCGCCACCGGCAGCCTTGTAGGCGTCCATGAAGGTCTGGCCGATGCCGACACCGTAGTCGTTGTTCACGTAAGTCACCGCGACCTTGTTGAGGCCTTCGTCAAGCACCATCTTGGCGAGGATCTCACCCTGATAATTGTCGGAAGGCACGATCCGGAAAACGAGACCGTCATCCTGCAGGTCCGTCATGGCCGGCGAGGTTGCTGTCGGGGAAATCTGCGCAACGCCGGCCGGAATAATCGCGGCCTCGGCGGCCGCAATCGTGGTGCCGGACATAAGGGACCCCATCACAATTGGCACATTCTCGATATTGACCAGCTTCTGCGCGGCATCGACGGCACCCTGCGCGGTCCCGGTTGTGTCGCCATAGACAGCGACCACTTCCTCGCCGAGCAGGCCACCCTGGTCATTCACATGCTTGACGGCAAGGTTCGCCGCGTTCTGCAGCGGCGGAATGAAGTTCGCGATCGGACCCGTGATGTCCATCAGGATGCCGATCTTGGTTTCGGCATAGGCCAGCGAACTGGTACCCAGCATCAGTGCTGCGGCTGCAAGTGTCGTCAGTTTTTTCATCTCTATTCCCCTCATCGCTTTTTCATTTTGTCCGGTCCGCCCGTCCCTACCTCCCGGGCGTCTCCAGAACCTCGGTTCTGAACCGTCCCGGCAGGCTGACTTCAAGCAGCTCAAGGTCGGTCGTTGCGCCCGTGTATCGTGTCGCCATCCTGGGCGGGATCACAAAGGCGTCTCCGGCGGACAGGCGGTAAGGGTCTTTTCCTTCGCCCTCGAGTGTCATTTCACCTGCCAGCACAAAGTTGAACAGAATATCGCAATCGTGCCGCGTCCAGGGAGAGGTCTCCCCGGTCGCACGTGCAACCATAACAGATGCCACCCCCTTGGTGTTGTCCGAGATGGTCGTGTCGCGGGCCTCGAAACCCGGGATCCTGAACGGCGTGAAAACGGCGTCCTTTGCCAGATTGTGCACGAATTTCTGGCCCTGCCATTCCCGGTCCGGTCGCTCGGTTTCCGTTGGCAGCGTCATTTCGTGGTCGATTTCGGTGACATGTTCCGCAGGCACACCGATCTCGACAACCTCGATCCCATCTGCGGCATGCATGACCCGGTGGCGGATTTCCGGCGGTTGAATGAAACAGTCGCCGGCGGTCAGCCGGCGCATGCCGCCCTGGTCTTCATAAAGGACATCAACCCAGCCGCGGACGCAGAAGATCAGCTGGAACCCGACCTTGTGGAAGTGAACCATGTCGG
>JBCDEN010000518.1:0-3714 GCA_039179715.1 Pseudomonadota bacterium | reverse complement strand
GATGGGAACAAGAGATCATGCATGCAATGTCGACAATCGGGGCGCGGGACGGAGTGTTGACCGGATGAATTCACCCGTTGTCATTGCGGACCATGTCCGCTTGAAGTCAGCGCCGCTCGGCGGCAGCGGCCTGGCGCTGCTTCAAAAAACGATCGAACGGAACCGCTTTCTGCCCGTTCCGCCTCAGGAAGAGAATTTCGTCGGCGACGGCGACTACCTGGCGATCGGAACGGAATTCCTGGGATATTTTATCGAGCTCGGCGGATTGCAGGACCACGAACGCGTTCTTGACATCGGATGCGGGATCGGACGGATGGCCGTGCCCTTGACGCAGTATCTTGATGCGGACAAGGGCCGGTACACGGGCCTCGATCCGGCACCCGCCGGCATTCAGTGGAGCGCGCAGCACGTCGGATCCGTCTATCCCAACTTCCGCTTCATGCATCTCGATATCGCCAACGACCTCTACAATCCGAATGGCCGCATCCAGGGCAGGGACCTGCTGCTGCCCTTCGAGAGCAAGTCGTTCGATTTCGCGATCATGACCTCCGTCGTCACGCATTTGCCGGCCGATGAAATCGAACCCTATTTCCGCGAAATCTCGCGGTTGCTGGAGCCTGGTGGCAGGCTGTTTCTGTCCGCCTTTGTCATGGAACCCGAAAGCCAGCGCGGATCGGCCGAATTGGCGCCAAGGATACGGTTCCATCGAACTCCGCAGGGCCCGTCATGGCACGCGGATGCGCAAGCCCCGCTTGCCGCCGTCGCCTTTGACGACGGGTTTCTGGACACGGCATTGCAGGAGACCGGCTTCGACATAGCACTGAAAAAGCTGGGTCACTGGCGCGGACAGACCGGCAGCCGGCACTATCAGGACTTTTTCGTTGCGGTTAAATCGGCACGGGGGCAGGGCGCATGAGGGTTCTGGTTGTTGCGCACAATCACCCGGATCTCCATCCCGGAGGAACGGAAACGGTTGCGCTTGAACTGTCCAGAGCCTATCGGGACGCGGGGCACCAATCGCTTTTCGTCGGCGCCACCAGCCAGTTGCACCGCGACCCGCATCCGGGCACCAGTTTTCAGGCTATCAGCGACAGCGGCGACGAACTTCTGATGTGGGCGGGTCACTTCGACCGCTTCAACATGAGCCAGATCGACCTGCGCGCATTTGTTCCCGACATGACGGACCTGCTTGAGAGCTTCCGTCCGGACGTGGTTCACATGCACCATCTGATCCTGTTTGGCGTCGAATTGCCGGTGCTGATCCGCCGTGTGCTTCCTGACGTGCGCATTGTCATGACGCTGCATGACTATTACGCGATCTGTGCAAATGACGGCGTGCTCATGCAAAGCCCCGATGAACCTTGTGCGGCGCTCGGGCCGGGCGGTCTGTGCCGCTGCATCGAGGCGGCGAAGCCGAATGACATGCGGCTGCGCGAGCGCTTCATCAAGACCCATCTTCAGGCCGTTGATCACTTTGTCTCACCCAGCGCGTTCCTGCGCGATGTCTACATCCGCTGGGGATTGCAGGCGGACAGGATATCCGTCATCCGCAATGGCCGGCCGGAGACCGCGCCGGCCGAGAGCAGGGCCGGGAATGAAGATCCGAAACGTGTCTTCGGGTTTTTCGGAAACATGACCCCCTGGAAAGGGATCGAGGTCCTGCTTCAGGCGGCAAAGCTGCTGATCGAGCGCGACGTCGACTTTGAACTCAGGGTGCATGGCGGGTCACCCTTTCAAAGTTCGGACTTCGTCGCGCGGATCGAAACACTCTTCGAAGACACCGCGTCCCATGTCACCCGCCTCGGTCCCTACAAGCCGCAGGACGTTGCAGAGCTTATCGAACCGGTCGACTGGGTGATCGTGCCGTCGCTCTGGTGGGAGAATGCACCGCTGGTGATCGCCGAGGCGCAGCAGCACAACCGACCCGTGATCACCACGGGCGTTGGAGGCATGGCGGAGGCCGTTCGAAACGGCGTCGACGGACTGCATGTGCGCAGGAACGATCCGTCCGGCCTGGCAGCCGTGATGGAGAAAGCCGCCGGCGATCCGCAAAAATACCGCGAATTGGCGGAGAACACACAACAGCCGCCCACCGTGTCCACGGTCGCCGAACAGTACATCCAGCTGTTTGAAGACCGGAGCCGGTTCGCAGACGATCCCGCAGCCTGACGAGAACACCATGAGTGCAGCAAAACTGGAAGAAAGAACCGAAGCCGCGGACGAGGACAAGGGCGAAGCTCCGAAGATCCAGGGGCGCGTCGATGCGTTTGAAAACGGACAGCTTCAGGGCTGGGCATGGGATGCCGCCAACCCCGAGGACCGGATGACGATCCACGTTCATCACGACGGCGATCGCGTGATGAGCAAGCTGGCGGACACGAAACGCATCGATCTGCAGCGGAACGGGATCGGCGATGGTGCTTACGCGTTCGATCTGCAGCTTCCCCAGGCAGCTGCGTCGGCCCCGGAGGGATTGTCCGTGATCGCCGAGTCGCCGCGGGATGGGGCCCAGACCAAGCTGCCGCGCCCGAGCGCCGAAGAACGCGCGGCGGAGGCCGCGATCGCGCTGCCTCTTTCCATCGTCATGAAGAAGCTTGACCGGGTCATTGCGATCCAGGGACAGAGCACCCTCGGACAGCGGGATGCGACGGAGCTCCTAAAAAAGACGACCAGCAGGATCGATACTCTGGCATCCACGGAAGGAGAGCTGGGCGAGGCATTGGCAATCCTGAAGAACGGGCAAGGCGATCTCGCGCAGCGCATCAAGGAACTCGAAGTGTTTCTTCTGCGTTTCGATACCACGTTGAAGAGTTTCGACGACCGTTTGACGGCACTTGCCGACCGCAGCCGGAACGGGCTCAAGGTCCACATGCTGCTGCTCGCAATCCTGCTGGGTTTCGTCGGCGGGATGGTGTTTGCGGCCGCCGGCGGTTTGTGGAGCTGATCGCGATGGAGCCGGTTGTAACACTTGAAGGTGCAAAGAGGCTCTCAGAGACGTCCGTCGAGCACAAGAAGCTGACGGGTGATGCAAATGATTGGCCCGATGCGGTCCTGCCGGCCGATGGCCGCAGTGTTCTGTGCACGGCAGTGGACCGGGACACGATCCTGCTTGCCGGTGTCGGGGAAAGTCTTGCGCGTAACCTCCAGGCCGTCCTCAACGCAGATCCCAAGGTCACGGTTCCCTGCACGATCGTGCCGCTGCCCACCGGGTCAAGCCGGGATGGCGCACCCACACCCTTCGTTGCGATCCTGTCGCTGGATGCGGTGGCACTGCCAAGGCTCGAAAGGGTGTCGATCCGCAGCAAGGGGCGCTCCCATCCTTACGCAATCAAATACGGACCGGTCGCGTTCGACGTGTTTGCCGGTCTTGTCAGTGACGCCGTTTCGCAAAAGAAGGCGAGCGTTGTCGAAGCGCTGATCGACGCGCTGATCGCCTCGGGCTCGGAGGTCAGGAACCAGGCTGTCGCGGCCAAGCTTGTCATGCATGTTGCGCGCAGGGACGGGTACATCGAAATGCTTGGGCGGTTCGATGAGGGCGACTTCTACGTTCAGGGCTGGTCGAAAGAACCCCCGCTCGGCCGCAACCGGGTCTTTGTTTTCGATGGAGCGCTACGCGTTGCCGATCTGTCCTGCTGCCTTTTCGAAAGAAAGGACACGGGCGGCAAAGCCCCCGGTTTTGCAGGCATACTGGACAAGGTGGAAGGTGTCGGACCT
>JBCDEN010000600.1:0-3138 GCA_039179715.1 Pseudomonadota bacterium | reverse complement strand
GCGTTCAGCGTTGAGGAGGCGGTGCGCCGGATGAAGACACTCGATGACGAGGGTCTGGCATGGATCGAGGAGCCCGTTCACGCGGCCGACCACGACGGACATGCTGCCGTGCGCGCGGCGATCCGGACGCCTGTTCAGACAGGCGAGAACTGGTGGGGCATTGCCGACATGAAAAAATCCCTTGGTGCCGGTGCATCGGATCTTGCCATGCCGGATGTGATGAAAATCGGCGGGGTTACCGGCTGGCTGGCGGCGGCACGTCTTGCACAGGAAAAATCCCTGCCCGTTGCAAGCCATCTTTTCCTGGAGATTTCCGCCCATCTGTTGACCGCGACGCCGACGGCCATGATCCTTGAGTGGTTTGATGTCGCAGGCGGTCTTCTTGAAAGCACACCGGAAGTGAAAGATGGCCACACCATTCCATCGAGCGAACCGGGCATTGGCGTTGTCTGGAACGAAAGCGCAATCTCGAAGCTGACCGGGTGAACGATCGCCCGGCAGGCACTTGCCGCCAGGGTGCGGCGTATCAGGAAAATCGGCATGAACGTCAAGATCAACACCGCAACACCAGCGCTGAGTACAGAGGAAATCGAGGCCTGGCGGGACGTTGCCGTCAGCATTGCCGTTGACCTTTTGCCTGAGCGGCAGATCGACCCGACAATCCGTCCGCAAACCTTTGGCGGCCACCCCTTGCGCCTCCTGGGTCCGGCCTTGACCGTAGCCGTTTCGCCGCCGGATTTCGGAGCTGTTATCCATGCGCTGGATCACATGCGTAAAGGCGACGTGGTGGTTATTGCCGCCGGCGGTCAGACGGAAAACGCCATGATCGGCGAGATTCTCGGCGGTCACTTGCGGGAAAAAGGATGTGCCGGCATCGTCGTTGACGGCGCGGTCCGGGATATCGACATCCTCGGAAACTGGGCGGACTTTCCCGTTTTCTCGCGCAGCATCACCCCGCGCGGTCCGGTTGGGGCCGAGAAAGGTGAAATCAACGGAACCGTTGATTTTGGTGGCTGCACGATCAACCCGGGTGACCTCGTCATGGGTGACAGGGACGGCCTGATCGCCTTGCCTCCCGAGCTTGCGCGCACGCGGCTTGATGATGCCCGTGCGAAGCTTGCGCTCGAAGACAACTGGATCAAGGGCCTCAGAAGCGGAACACCGGCAACGGAGGTTTTCGGGCTGTAGAGCTGGCGGACATCAGCTGCGCATTCGCGAAAAGTCGGGATCATAAGGACTGGCCGGAATGACAGCGGCATCTGTCAGCGCGCCGCACAGGTCGATCTGCATTCGCGTGCCAGCTTCCGCCAGATCCGGATCGACGAAGGCGTAGGCAAGGTTCAAGCCCACCCGGTGGCCCCAGTCGCCGGACGTAACCGTGCCCACCACCTTGCCGTCCAGCATCAGCGAGGCGCCGCCAGGTGCGGGGAGGCGATCCGTCTCCACTTGAAGCGTGACCATCTTCCGGGTCGGGCCTTTTGCAGCCAGTGCTTCCAGCGCGGCTTTTCCGACAAAGTCACCTTTCGACAGTTTGACGAACCTCTCGAGACCGGTCTCGAAGGGATCGAACTCCGTCAAGAGATCGGCCTTCCAGTGGAAGAAGCCTTTTTCCATGCGCATCGATTCAACTGCGCGCGCACCGAAGAGGGACAGGTCTAACGGTTTTCCCGCTTCCCGGATCGCCAGATAGGCGGCGTAGAGCGCGGCATTCGGGACATGAATTTCATAGGCAAGCTCGCCGGAGAAGCTGACAGCCATCACCGTTGCCGGTGCAAAGCCGATGAAACATTCGCGCACGCTCAGCCAGGGAAACGCCTCCTTCGACCAGTCGCCGCGCGCACAGGCTGACAGAACCTGGCGTGCGTTCGGTCCGGCGAGAACCAGGATCGTCTGATCGTTGGTAAGACTTCGGATTGTAACGTCTTCGCCCTCGCGCATATGCGCGCTTAGCCAGTCCATGTCATGGAATTCGCTGGCGGCAGCCGACCCGTACCACACCCGCGCCGGGCCCCGGTCGCTCGCCGGGAGATTGGCGAAGGTTGCCTCGCACTTGATCCGGCCCTGATGATTGAGCAGGTATCCAAGTCCGACGCGCCCGTCGCGCTTCGGAACCGTGCCGCAGGCAAGCCTGTCGAGAAAGGCATGCCGGTCCGCGCCGGTGATTTCAAACCTGTTGAAGCCGTTGACTTCGCACAGGCCGACATTGTCACGGACGTTTTCGACTTCCTTTTTCACCAGACCGAACGCTTCGTCGAAATCGAAACTCAGGCTGGGATGAAAACCGGCGCTGGGCTTGATGTAGTCGACGCGTTCCCACCCGTTGACCACAGTGAACTCCGCACCCTCGGCGGCCAGAACCGGCGTGAGCGGTGTTGTTTTGGCCGGCCGGCCCGCCGGGCGGTGTTCGTGCGGAAAGTGGAAGCGAAATTCGTTCTGGTAGTCTTCGATTGCCTTCAGGGACGTCAGTTCCACGTTGGCGTGGCCGGTGAACCTGCGCGGATCAAGGCACCACGTGTCGTAGCAGGCTTCGCCATGAACGATCTGCTGGGCCAGCAGCCAGCCGTGGCCGCCACCCTCGCCAAGACCGGCGCGCAGGCCGATGATGCAATAGGCGTTGCGTTTGCCGGGGATCGGACCGACCAGCGGCGCACCGTCAATCGTATAGGTGATCGGACCGTTGATCACCGACCGGATCCCGGCTTCCATCAGGGCAGGCATCCGCGCAAAGGCCCCTTCCAGAACATCGGTAATGCGGTCGAGGTCGTCCGGGCAGAGCGCATTGACGAAGTTCGGGTCGATGCCGTCCATGCCCCAGGTCTTGCAGCCCTGTTCGTAGAAGCCGATGAGCAGGCCGTTCTTTTCCTGCCGGCAGTAATAGTCGCTGATCGGGCAGCGGATGAGCGGCATGCGATGCCCGGCCTGGACGATTTCCGGAATGTCCTCCGTCAGGAAGTACTGATGTTCCATGGAGGCCACCGGGTGATGGACCTGCATCATCGCCGCCACTTCGTTGACCCGATAGCCGCAGGCATTCACCACGATGTCGCAATCGATGTCGCCATGTTCGGTATGCACGGTCCAGGTGTCGTCCCGGTGCTGCGTCAGCGCGGTGACGGGCGTGTTCCGATAGACTTCCGC
>JBCDEN010000781.1:0-2112 GCA_039179715.1 Pseudomonadota bacterium | reverse complement strand
TTTCCCTGCTCTCGATGACATCAAGAAGCACGTCGTCGATGCCGGGCTGAGTTCAACGGACGCAAGTTCGATCGGCGGCACGCTCTATAACCGCGGCGTCCTGAACTCGGTGATCATCGCCGAGGGCATCCGCACGGCACAGGAGCTGACCGGCAAGAAGGTCATCACCGGTGAAGACATGCGGATGGGACTGGAAGCGCTCAATCTCGATGAAGCCCGTCTGAAAGAGCTGGGTCTTGCAGGCTTTGCGCATCCGATGAAGGTCACCTGTGACGACCACGCCGGAAGCCATCCGGTCGTCATCCAGGAGTGGGACGGCACGCAATGGCAGCAGGCCTCCGGCTGGATCGAGCCGATGACCGACGTCGTCCGCCCGCTTCTCGAGGCAGCTGCTGCCGAGTACGCGGAAAAGAACGCGCCGTGGCCTGAGCGTACCGAGCCCTGCCCGAACTGACAAGGCAGTCTGTTCCGCCGCGCGTCTCGCGCGGCGGAGCATCCCAGGAGAGAGTTGAATGGCATTGCAGGATGTAGAACAGACCGGTTCGGACGGCGCAGCTGACACTGCGGAGACGATCCTTTCGGTCAACAATATCGAGGTCATCTACGACCACGTGATCCTTGTGCTGAAGGGGGTGTCGCTGACGGTTCCAAAGGGCGGTATCGTCGCACTCCTGGGCGCCAATGGTGCGGGCAAGACGACCACGCTGAAGGCGGTCTCCAATCTTCTGAGCGCGGAACGGGGCGAAGTGACGAAGGGCTCGATCCTGTTCGACCAGGACGAGGTCCAGGCATTGTCGCCGAACGAGCTTGTCCGGCGCGGCTGCATCCAGGTCATGGAGGGACGACACTGTTTCGGACACCTTTCGATCGAGGAAAACCTCCTGACCGGTGCCTATACCCGCAAGGACGGGCATGCCGCGATCAAGGCCGACCTGGAGATGGTCTATAATTATTTCCCGCGGCTGCGCGAGCGCCGCCAGAGCCAGGCAGGCTATACGTCCGGTGGCGAACAGCAGATGTGCGCGATCGGACGCGCGCTGATGAGCCGGCCGAAGATGATCCTGCTGGACGAACCGAGCATGGGCCTTGCGCCGCAGCTCGTTGAAGAAATTTTCGAGATCGTCCGCCAGCTCAACGAAAAAGAAGGTGTGTCCTTCCTGCTGGCGGAACAGAACACCAATGTCGCGCTGAAATACGCGACCTACGGATACATTCTTGAGTCCGGGCGCATCGTGCTTGACGGCGATGCCAAGGCGCTGCGGGAAAACGAGGATGTGAAGGAATTCTATCTGGGTGTCGGCGGCGAAGGACGCCGCTCGTTCCGGAATGTCAAACATTACAAGCGAAGGAAGCGCTGGCTGGCCTGACGGGTTCACGACCCTGATGCCATAGACGCGGAGACGACCATGAGCGACCAACAGTTTGATGCGCGCGAGCGGCAGGACCCCGCTTTGCGCGAACGGGATCTCTTTGTCCGGTTGCCGGAACTCATGGCACATGCCATGCGCCGCGCACCCGCCTGGGCCGAGCAACTGGACGGATGCGATCTGACGGCTGTCGTCGACCGCGAGTCACTGGCCGCCTTGCCGATCCTGCGCAAGCCGGACCTCATGGAACGGCAGAAAGCAAACCCGCCTTTCGGTGGTTTTCTCGCAGGCGATCTGTCCGAAGCCGCGCGTGTCTTCATGTCTCCGGGGCCGATCTGGGAGCCGCAGGCACCCGGCCTCGATCCCTGGAACGGTGCACGCAGCCTGTTTGCCGCCGGATTTCGCAAGGGCGACACGGTTCTGAATGCGTTTTCCTATCACCTGACACCGGGTGGCTTCATCCTCGACCAGGGGGCGATTGCCCTCGGGTGCACGGTCTTTCCCGCCGGCGTCGGCAACACAGACACGCAGGTCGAAGCGATCGAGGTCTTGAAACCTTCTGGCTTTGTCGGTACGCCCGATTATCTGAAAGTGCTCCTCGACCGGGGGCGGGAACAGGGCCGTGATGTTTCCTCCATCAAGACGGCGCTTGTCTCCGGCGGTGCCCTGTTTCCGTCCCTCAGGCAGGAATACGAGGACCAGGGCATCCAGGTTGCCCAGTGTTATGCGACTGCCGATCTCGGCG
>JBCDEN010000324.1:0-5446 GCA_039179715.1 Pseudomonadota bacterium | reverse complement strand
GTGTGTGAAGTGGAAGTCGATCCGGACACAGGCGACGTAGTGCTCGTGAATTACGTGATCATCGACGATTTCGGCGTTACGGTGAACCCGCTGCTTCTGGAAGGGCAGGTGATCGGCGGGGCCGCGAACGCGGTCAGCCAGGCCCTGTGTGAGCAGACGGTCTATGACGAGGACGGCCAGCTTCTGACGGCCTCTCTGCTGGATTACCGGCTTTTGAGGGCGGCAGACCTTTCCGACATTCACTTCGAGACCCGAAATGTGCCCTCAACCACCAATGCGATGGGCATCAAGGGCGCTGGCGAAGCCGGGACCATCGGTGGCTGTGCGGCTGTGATGAACGCGGTTCAAATGGCACTCAAGGATGGCGCGGGCGTCAGCGAGCTGATCGACATGCCCGCCACTCCGCTGAGGGTCTGGGAAGCGATCCAGGCGGCGAAGTAGCGGCAGCCAAGACCAACAAAAAAGGCGCCGGTTCCAGCGCCTTTTCCTTTTCCGGAGCTGAGAGTGATTACTCGGCCGGCATTGGTGTCGGAGCGCCGCCATCCGCTTCATATTCCCAGATGTGATGTTCGAAGGCACGCAAACGCTTGTAGACCGAGATCAGCTCCACGATCGTCGTCCACGCGTTGACGAGGTACTGGAACGAGCTTTCCACGCGGTTGAACGCCCGGACGATCTGCTGCATCACGCCAAGGGTGATCGCGCCTGAGACGATTGTCGGTGCCAGCGCGACATAGGGAACAAGAACCGTTGCCTGCAGGTAGGACCACTTGGCAACGTCGAAATAGAGGTAGTGAAAGAACAGCCTGAAATAGTTTTTGCGAACAGCTCCGTAGAGCTCGACGACCGATGGCGGTGACGCCCGGTCTTCGTTGTCTTCCCCGTAAACCAGTTCCTTGCGATAGGCGGCTTCCACTCTCTGGTTGTTGAACTCAAGGCCCGGCAGCTTGATACCCACTGCAGCGAGCAGTACCGTGCCCGATGCGGCCGACAGGATTGCGACATAGACGAGAGAATGATCAATCTCCCCGATCCAGGGGAGCGCCGTGACGTTTTTGGAGAGTTCCCACAAGAGCGGCAGGAAGGCGATCAGCGTCATGACCGAACGCATGAAGGATACGCCCAGGCCTTCCATTATGCGCGCGAAACGCATGGTGTCTTCCTGAACGCGCTGGGCGGCGCCTTCGATGCCGCGGACAACGTGCCAATGCGACATGTAGTAGTCGTTCATTGCGGTTCGCCATCGGAAGATGAAGTGCTTGATGAAAAAGTCCAGGACGACCGCGATCGCTACATAGAGCGCTGCGATCCAGAAAAAGGTCGCCAGCTCCGCCATGTACTCGTTCATGGTCACGCTGCCGGGTTCTGACAGAGCCTTTTGAATGGTGTCATAGAACGAGCCGAACCATTCATTGATTTTCACGTCCAGCTGAACCTTGTACCAGGTTACCCAGAGGATTAGGACAGAGCCAATCCAGGCCCATAGGAACCACTTGCGGTTCTTGAAAAACGAACGGAACATGGCTTTCTGCCTCTCGAATCTGTGTTTCCTGAGATTATAGGTAGCTGATGTGGCAAGGGGAGACCGGTAAGGGGTCATGAGCCACTTGTGAAGTGATTTTGACGGTTCCGCTCAATTTGCAGGCCTGTCATGCATCTCTGAACCCTTCTTTTGCAACTTCGTCGATTGCATTGTGCTCAGCTTCGCGGGATATTCGGTGTTCCAGCCATTCTATACCATGGCTCCCACCTGTTTCCGGCCCGGAAATTGACCGTAGCGGCACCCGCCGCTACCTGCCGGGAGCCGCTTGCCGCTCTTCCTGATCCTTAGGCCCGGTGCGTCTGGGGAGAGCAGAACTGTTTGCGCCGGTCCCGGATGTTACCCATGGCCTTCAAAAGCCTGCGTTCACGTTTTGCCGGAGCTCCGGCTCCCACAGGTATGACGCGGCACGCTCCGATGCTCGGCATTTCCCTGAAGCTCGGCTCGACTTTCACCTTCTTTGTCATGGCAACGGCGCTCAAGATCGCCGCCGAGGAAGTGCCGATCGGCCAGCTGGTCTTTGCGCGCAACTTCTTCGGCCTCTTTCCCGTTCTGCTCATGGTCGGACTGCGCGGGGAGCTCGGCCTGGCGTTCAAAACCAGCAATCCGCGCGGTCACCTCACGCGCGCGGCGGTCGGGCTCTCCGCGATGGTCTGTTCCTTTACCGCGCTCTACCTGCTGCCGCTGCCGGATGCGACCGCCATCGGCTTTGCAACCCCTCTTTTCGTTGTCGTCCTGGCCTTTTTTCTGCTGGGCGAGAAGGTTCGAATCTACCGCTGGAGCGCCGTCGGGGTCGGCTTTCTGGGGATCCTGATCGTCCTGTCACCGCATCTGGGCGAAAAGGAACTGGACAGCACGTCGACGCTGGGTGCGCTGCTGGGCATCATGGCTGCGGGCTTTGCCGCGCTCGCGATGATCACTGTCCGGAAACTGTGCGAAACGGAACGCACGTCAACAATCGTGACCTGGTTTGCCGCGTCTTCAACCGTTCTGTCGCTTTTGACGCTGCCGCTTGGTTTCCTGCTGCCGGGTCAGGGCTGGATAATCCCGGATGCGACGACGGCGGGGCTGATGCTGGTGATCGGACTTGCCGGCGGCGTTGGCCAGATCCTGCTCACACAAAGTTATCGCTATGCCGAAGCGTCGACCATCGCACCGTTCGATTACGTCAACATGCTCTGGGCAATCATCATCGGGTGGCTGGTGTTCACCGACGTGCCTTCGGTGGAAGTGATCGCCGGCGCGCTGATCGTGATTGCCGCAGGCGTTTTCGTCATCTACCGCGAGCACCGGCTCGGCCTAGACCGTACGAAGGACCGCAGGGCATCGACACCGTCGCGCTCGTAAGGTCCGTCACCGGTTATTGCGGCTTGTACTGAAACGTCTCGACCGGGCTTTTGGACCCGTCCGGGTAGATCAGCTGAACGCTGATCGACTGGGTCGAGCCGGCGGGCAGTTCGATATAGGGCTTGTCTTTCAGGACCGCATTCGGATTGTCCGGATTGCACGTGTCCAGTTCCCACATCTGATCGAGAGGAGCGCCGTTCAGACCGAAGAAGACATAGTCTATGCCGCACTTCCAGGCTTCCAGATGCGTGAAATAGATCAGCTGCTGGCCTTCCCAGTCGCGGAACGAGACCCAGTTGGTCTTGGTCATGTCGAGGATCTGCTTGATCTGTTCCGGCGGCATGCCCTGGGCCTTTGCCTTATCGGCAACGGCGTCCGGTAACATACTCAGACCCGTGACGATCATTGCTGACATCATCAACCGCATAGAACAATCTCCCTTGTACCGAACCCGTGTCCCGGCGAAAGAGCAGCCGCAGGAAAAGGTTAGAAAGCCTTGAACGTGATAATTGTCCTGGTGTCCTGAATGCCGCCGATCGGGTGCACCTTCTCGTTGACGAAATGCCCGATATCGGCGCCTTCGTCGACATAGAACTTCACCAGAAGGTCATAGTCACCGCTCGTGGAATAGACCTCGGAGGCAATTTCCGCATCTGCAATGGCATTGGCAACCTGATAGGTCTTTCCCAGCTGGCATTTGATCATCACGAAAAACGGAACCATGCGACACTCCGGCAGTTTGCTTTCCAATGGAACGTTCAAGGACATCGCCCATCTGACCGCGTCAGTCAATCGCCGATGACGCGGGCGGAGCGTTGCGGGCCAGGGCCGGGGCTTGCAATCGGCAACCGGGCTTGTTAGCAGTGCAAAAGTCTCATGGGGGTGCCCGGCGCAACAGACCGGGCTGAGAGGCGATGCGCCAACTCCTTGAACCTGATCCGGTTGATACCGGCGGAGGGATTTGAGATAGACCGATGGCCACCCGGCCCCGCGCCTTTCTTTCATCTCGCCGATTGGAACGTCCTTATTCGGAGGAGATGCATGAGCCTTTCGGTTGCCGCTTCAACACAGCCTCTTGCTGCTGAAACCGTCTTCGATCTGTTGCAGAAGGTGCGCGGGAAAGCCCCGCGCGTCCACGCCATCACAAATTCCGTGGCACAGCACTTCACAGCAAACGTGCTGCTTGCGATTGGTGCGGTTCCTTCCATGACACTTGCGCCTGAAGAAGTCGCCGGTTTCGCATCGGCTGCCGATGCCCTGCTGATCAATCTGGGAACTCTCGACGAAACCCGGCGCCAGGCCATACCTGTCGCCATCGATGCTGCGAAAACAGCTGGGCGCCCGGTCAGTATCGACCCGGTCTTTGTCGAAAGGTCTCCCATCCGCTGCGCCTACGCGCGCGATCTACTGAACCTGGAGCCCGACCTTGTCCGTCTGAACGAAGCAGAACAGGCGGCTCTCTTTGAAAACCGCCAAGCGGTCGAAAGCCTGATCGCGGACGGTACGATGCTGGCCGTCACGGGCGAGGAAGACAGGATCGAAAGCGGGCAAGAAGACTTCCGGCTGCGCAACGGCCATCCCCTGATGGCGCGGGTGACAGCGACGGGCTGCGCCGGCGGTGCCGTGCTTGCGGCATTTGCAAGCGTCGAGCCCGACACGGCACTTGCCGCCGCCGCCGGGCTTTCCGTGTTCAACATCGCCGGCGAAATGGCGGCAAACGAGGCGAGGGGACCCGGATCGCTAGTCCCGGAACTGCTCGACGCGCTCTACACGATGAGCTCCCGCGATATCGAGGTCAGGCTGAAAAGCGCCTGAGCGTTCAGCGGGACCTTCCAGAATGAGGAGATGCACATGACCGCAATCGCGGTGACCATTGCGGGGTCGGATTCAGGCGGAGGCGCCGGGATCCAGGCGGATCTGAAAACGTTTTCGGCCAACGGCGTTTACGGCGCCAGCGTGCTGACGGCCCTGACGGCGCAAAACACCCGTGGTGTCAGCGCCATCCACGACGTGCCGACGGACTTCGTGCGTGCCCAGATGGATGCGGTCTATTCGGACCTCAGCGTCAAGGCGACCAAAATCGGCATGCTTGCCAGCTCGGCCATCATCGAGACGGTTGCAGCAGGTCTCAGGGCGCATTCAACGGGGCCGATTGTTCTTGATCCGGTCATGGTTGCCGCCAGCGGCGACCCGTTGCTGGCCGAAAGCGCTGTCTCAAGCCTTATTTCCGAGCTGGTTCCGCTCGCAGACGTGATCACGCCCAATCTTCACGAAGCGGCGCGGATGCTGGAAGCCCCGCTTGCCGGGAGCGAGGCAGACATGCTGTCTCAGGCAGAACAGCTCCTCAGTCTTGGTGCACGTTCCGTGCTGCTGAAGGGAGGCCATGGCACGGGTGAAGACAGCAACGACCTGTTCCTGTCCGGCGGCGGCACAGCCATCTGGCTGCGCGAAAGGCGCATCGACACTGAAAACACACACGGAACGGGGTGTACCCTGTCTTCCGCCATCGCAGCGGGTCTGGCAAAGCAGCTGACAATCGAAGAGGCCATTTCCGCTGCG
>JBCDEN010000791.1:0-2050 GCA_039179715.1 Pseudomonadota bacterium | reverse complement strand
GTCATGAATTCGACCGGGACGTCGCCCGGAAACGGTTTTCCCAGATCCTGCCGGCCGATCATGACGACCACGGCCTTGACGTCGTCTCCGCGGATCTTGGCGAGCGCCCTCGTGCTCCAGGCAGGCGCGCCCTCACCCGCAAATCCCACCCTGTCCTCGGTTATCCGTTCGACACGGATTTGCGGTTTTTCGGAGAAGATGAATTCCAGCCCGTCGGCAACACCGCGGGCCATGCGGTCGCCGACGACCAGGATCACGCCCGCGTTCTCGTCTTTTGCAACGGCTTCAAGTTTTGGCGGCGTCCCGGCGGCGCGTGCCGGCGCGCGGCGCTTTTTCACCTCTTGCTGCGGTTGCGGGCTCCGGCGGCGTTCCTTGTTGCCGAAGAGTTTCTGCAGAGGGGAAAACGGATTGAACCCGCGCAGCAGGCCGCTTTGCGCAACGATGATCTCCTTGTCCTCAGCCTGCTGCGCAAAGGCATCCGGCGACGGCCCGAAGGAGAGGCACAGCACGGCCACCACTGCAATCCTTGGCAGATGCATCATCGCTCCCGTGCTGAACGTTGCCTTTCCGGACATGAATGCCACCGCTGGTTCCTGTCGGTTCGTCTGAGGTCAGGACCGTAACACAGATAAACCCAACAGCGCCTCAGGGGAAGTCACCAGATGCGTGTCGATTTGTGCGGGCGGATATCAGCCGCCCTGTTTCACCCGCCTCAACAGCATGACCGATGCGTACCCATCTGGCACCAAGCCCCGCGATTGCTGAAAGGCCCGGATGCCGCGGCGCGTTGCTGGACCAACCTTGCCGTCGGCGGCACCAACGGAAAACCCGCGCCTGTTCAGGAGGTTCTGCAGCTCAGCGGTTTCCGAACGGCTGAGCGGCTTGTGATCCCGCGACCAGTCACCGGCAAGCGGTCCGCCGCCGATCAGACGGTCCGCAAGGTGACCAACGGAAAGGGCATAGGCCGTCGCGTTGTTGTACCGTTTGATAACGTAAAAATTGCGCAGCATCAGGAACGCCGGTCCGCTCGCGCCGGCCGGAAGCACCAGAACCGCCTTGTCGGACGGTCGCGGAAAGGCTCTGCCATTGGAACGGCCGATGCCGTATCTGCTCCATTCGCCGATCGTCAGCGTCTTCTCGCCATCGGCAAGGTGATAGTCGAAACCGGACGGCAGCTTGACTTCGTAGCCCCAGGTCTTGCCGGTCTGCCAACCGTGCTTTTTCAGGTAGTTGGCGGTGGAGGCAAGCGCATCGGGTATCGACGTCCAGATGTCCCGGCGGCCATCGCCGTCATAGTCCGAGGCATAGGCTTTCCAGCTCGACGGCATGAACTGGGTGTGACCCATCGCACCGGCCCAGGACCCCTCCATGTCCTGAAACCGGACATGGCCCGCCTGGACGATGGCAAGCGCCGTTACAAGTTCCTTGTTCCAGAAGCTCTTCCGGCGCGGTGCCGCATAGGCCAGCGTGGCCAGGGCCTGGATGACGTTGTGCCGGCCCATGAAGCCGCCATAGTTTGTTTCCATGCCCCAAATCGCCAGGACGGCTTCCCGATCGACGCCGTACCTGCCTTCGATCTGCTGCAGGACGATCGCGTATTCCTCGAGCAGCTCGCGCCCCTTCTCGACGCGGGTATCGGAAACCGCACTGTCCAGATAGTCCCAGATCGGCTTCACGAATTCCGACTGTTTGCCCATCAGGCGGATCGTGTCATCGTCGGGCTTCATCCCGGTAAAGACGGAATTATAGGTCTGCGAGGAAATCCCGGCGGCCTTCGCTGTCGGCCAGAAGTCGCGCACGAAGCGGTCGAACCCCGGATCTGCCTGTGCAGGCACGGCCATGGCAACAAGTCCGGTTGCCAGGATGGCGCGGCTTGCCAGACGCCGAAGTCGGGATGTCACGAAAGTCAATCCAGGCATCAGGGCCTCCTTAAGCCCAAGGGTCCACAACCCTCATTCGTGTTCGCTTCTGCCCCCGCCCCATGAATGATCGTTGAGTGGTTACTGTACCGTTAATGTCGGAACCTGACACCGGCCTCGATCGCATTTTC
>JBCDEN010000454.1:0-4136 GCA_039179715.1 Pseudomonadota bacterium | reverse complement strand
GCAGGGCATATCCAAATCCGTTCAGGAAGCGGCCAGCATCGACTGCCGCTCCGGCATACGCAGGTTCTGGACCGTCACCTTCCCGCTTCTCGCACCGACCGGGTTCTTCCTGCTGATCATCAACATCACCTATGCCTTCTTCGACACGTTCGGCATCATCGACGTGATGGTGAAGGGCGAGCCGGGCAACAACCCTGTGACCCTGGTCTACAAGGTCTATCTCGACGGGTTCCGGGGCAATGACCTGGGCGGCTCGTCGGCACAGTCCGTCATCCTGATGGCCCTGGTGTTCATCCTGACAATCATACAGTTCCGCCTGATCGAGCGGCGTGTGCATTACACGTGAGGAGCCGGAAATGAAAAAGAACCTGATCTGGGACCACGTCATTCTGCTTGTAGGCGTCTTCTTCATGGTCTCGCCGGTCGTGTTGACCCTCATGACAAGCACGCACGATGCCATCACGGTCTACAAGGAAGGGGTTCAGTTCCTTCCCGGTGGCAAATTCCTCGAAAACTACGAGACGGTCCTGTTCCAGGCCGGTGGCTTCACCAAGGAAGTCGATGGTTTCGTGATGCTCAAGAACTCGATGATCCTCGGACTCGGCTTTGCCATCGGCAAGATCATCATTTCCATGCTCGCGGCCTATGCGATTGTCTATTTCCGGTTCCCGATGGCCTCGCTCTGCTTCTGGGTTATCTTCGCGACCCTCCTGCTGCCGCTGGAGGTTCGCATTCTGCCCTCCTATGAAATCGTCCAGCAGCTCGGCATGGTGAACACCTATTCGGGACTGATCGTCCCGCTGATCGCGTCGGCGACGGGAACCTTCTTCTTCCGCCAGTTCTTCCTCTCGGTTCCTGACGAACTTCTTGAAGCGGCCCGGATCGACGGTGCGGGCCCTTGGAAATTCTTCAAGGATATCCTGGTGCCGCTGTCGCAGACCATGATCGCGGCGATCTTCATCATCATGTTCGTGTTTGGCTGGAACCAGTATCTGTGGCCGACCCTGATGACCACGGATGAAAGCCTGTTCACGCTGGTGCGCGGCATCAAGCAGATCCTTCAGGTCTGGGTCGGTGCCCAGATCCCGGCCTTCAACGAGGCAATGGCACTGGCGATCCTGGCGATCGTGCCGCCCGTGCTCATCGTGGTGATCTTCCAGAGCTGGTTCGTCAAGGGGCTCGTCGAGAGCGACAAGTGAGAAACTAGAGGTAACTTATGTCAACGATTACTCTCGACGCTGTCCGGAAGGTTTATGCCGGCAATGTGGAGGCCGTCAAAGGTGTCTCCATCGACATCGCCGACGGCGAGTTCATCGTGCTCGTCGGTCCCTCCGGCTGCGGCAAGTCGACCTTGCTGCGCATGATCGCCGGCCTGGAGGACATCACCACGGGCGAAGTCAAGATCGGCGACCGGCTCGTCAACGATGTCGATCCGGCCGATCGCGACATCGCCATGGTGTTCCAGAACTACGCGCTCTATCCGCACATGTCCGTCTACAACAACCTGGCCTATGGTCTGAAGAACCGGGGCATGGCCAAGGACGAGATCGACCGGCGCGTCAAGGAAGCTGCCCGCATTCTCGAAATCGGCGACTTTCTCGACCGCAGGCCGCGGCAGCTGTCCGGCGGCCAGCGTCAGCGCGTTGCCATGGGCCGCGCTATCGTGCGCGAGCCTGCCGCCTTCCTGTTCGACGAGCCGCTGTCCAACCTGGATGCCAAGCTGCGTGTCCAGATGCGTGTCGAGATCAAGCGCCTGAAGCGCTCGCTCGGAACCACCAGCGTCTACGTCACCCACGACCAGCTGGAGGCCATGACCCTTGCGGACCGCCTGATCGTTCTGAACGGCGGCAACATCGAGCAGATCGGCGCACCGATCGATGTCTATGACAAGCCGGCCTCGACCTTCGTTGCCAGCTTCATCGGTTCGCCGGCCATGAACCTCTTGAAGGTCGCGGCAGCTGAAAACGGTCTGGCCGGAGAAGAAGGCGGCGGCCTGTCCGGTCAGAACACCAAGGGACGGGACCGCTACACGATCGGCATCCGGCCGGAGCATCTGGAAGTCACCGACGCCCCTGGGGCCGGCGACGGGGTGAAGCTGGAAGTGACCGTGAATGTCCTGGAGCCGGTCGGCGCGGAAAGTTTCCTTTATGCAAACCTCGTGGATGGCGGGCCGGAAATCGTCGTGCGCGTCTCCAGTCATGCCAAACACGAGCCGGGCGAGAAACTGTTCCTTCATGCCGCTGCCGAAAACGTGCATTTCTTCGACGTGGACACGGGCCGCCGGATCGACTGACCGTCATCGGACTTCTGACGGTTAAGGAACGAGGCTGCTATTCCTTTCAAAGAGGCCACTCCGGCAAACCGGGGTGGCCTCTTTGTTTTCATCCTGACGGTCCTTGTCAGGAGAGTGGCAGGAAGAAGCTGGGATAGACCCTCAGTATCTGGCAAAGACAGGGGGATCCGAACCGACACACACAAGGACCGACGATGGAACCATTCAAGAACAAGATATCGCCGGATCTCGTAAAGTGCCTCGGGCTTCATATCGGGCGGCATCTGGACGGGTTCGACCGCGCGTCCTACGAAGCTGCCATCCTGTCCGAACTGGACAAGCTCGAACTGAAACAGCGCGCCCGGCTGATCGCCGATGCAACCGGCAGGATCCTGCCCGAGACGCTGGACGCGAAATTTTACATTCTGAGATCGATCCTGCACCCGCTGGAAAACGAAGGCGTCGACCGGGCGAGCGACGCCGAGGGTATCAGGGGCTGGGGCATGATGCCGCTCGGCATGGTGGTCACCGATTTCGGACTGGAGGATTTCGACAAGTCCTTCGCGCTTTTGAAGGAGATGACCAAGCGCGCCACGGCTGAATTCGAAGTCCGCCCGTTCCTCGACGCAGATCAGGCAAGGGCGCTCGCCATCATGACACCCTGGGTGAAGGATGACAGCGTTCATGTCCGCCGCCTGGTGTCTGAAGGCACCCGCCCGCGCCTGCCCTGGGGCATGCGGCTGAAGAGGTTGGTCGAAGACCCGGCACCGACCCTGCCGCTTCTGGAAGCGCTCAAGGACGATCCGGAAGACTATGTCCGCCGCTCCGTCGCCAATCACCTCAATGACATTGCCAAGGATCATCCGGACCTGGTTGCCGATATCGCCGCGCGCTGGCTGAAGGGTGCTGACACCAACCGGCAGAAGCTGGTCCGCCACGCCTGCCGCTCGCTCATCAAGCAGGGCCATGCCGGAACGCTGACGGCCTTCGGACTGAACCCGCCGAAGGTCAGTGTGGATGGACCGAACATCAAGACACCCAAGGTGAGCTATGGCGGCGCTGTCTCCTTCGATGTTGCACTGAGGTCATCCGGCAAGCGCGCGCAGGATCTCGTAATCGACTATCTGGTTCATTTCAAAAAAGCCAACGGGACGCTCGCCCCGAAAGTCTTCAAATGGACGAAGGTGAAACTGGAGCCGGGAGAGACGGTGTCCCTGTCCCGCGATCACGCCATCCGGCCGATCACCACGCGGGTCTATTACGGCGGAACACAAGCCGTTTCGCTTCGGATCAACGGCCAGGATTTCGGCTATGCGGAGTTCGAACTGGTGATGGACTAGGCGAGCTTAGGAAAACCTCATCCTGAGGAGGACCGGAAGGTCCGTCTCGAAGGAGGGGCCACGCACGGGTTGTCGTCCCGGTTTGCCGCATAGGCAGCAAGACCGGGAACCAGTAATCCGTAGGGTTGGTTAGTGATAAAGACGGTCAGGCAAGCGGATACTGGATCCCTGCCTTCGCAGGGATGACAACGGGAGAAGGTGTCACAGGCGTTTCCGCCTCCCCTCCGCAAGACCTCATCCTTCGAAATGCGCGAGCGCTCGTCAGGATGAGCAAGGGGCTCAAATACCAGGAAGAGAAAACAAAGGCATTTATGCGCTCCGGCCACCCCCGTGCCGTCCCGGACAAGCGACAGCGCAGATCCGGGACCCGTTTCCTCATCGATCCCGGCGCGCGCTGTGCTTGGCCGGGAAAGCGGCGGTGGGCAGGGAACAAGCGAGCGCAAGAAAGCCTCATCCTGAGGAGCATTGTGAAAACCGTTGGAAAAATTAGGTACGCACAGGCTAGTATATTTTTTCATGTGTTG